>JALHNW010000315.1 GCA_022843345.1 Rubritepida sp.
GGCCCCGCGCGCCGGCCCAGCACCGTGACCCGCGCGCCGGCGGCCGAGAGCGCATGGGCGCAGGCCAGGCCGATGCCCGTGCCCCCGCCGCTCACCAGGGCAGCCTTGCCGTCGAAGCGCCACATGCTTTGAGCTTAAAGCATTGCGGCCGGCGCCCCCGCAAGCATATTCTCCCCCACGGCATCCTCCCAGGAGCAGCGTCCATGCGCATCGCCATCATCGGCGGCGGCCCCGCCGGCCTCTACTTCGCCATCCTCCTGAAGCGCGACATGCCCCATGCCCGCATCACGGTGGTGGAGCGCAACCAGGCCGACGACACCTTCGGCTTCGGCGTGGTGTTCAGCGACGCGACGCTCGACGTGTTCAAGGACGCCGACGAGCCGTCGTATCGCGCCATCACCCGCTCCTTCGCCTATTGGGACGACATCGTGATAGCCGCCAAGGGCACGGAGCACCGCATCGGCGGCAACGGCTTCTGCGGCTGCTCGCGCCGCACCCTGCTGCTGGTGCTGCAGGACCGCGCCCGCCGCCTGGGCGTGGAGCTGGAGTTCCGCCGCGAGGCCGCGCCCGAGGACTTCCCCGACGCCGACCTGATCATCGCCGCCGACGGCATCAACTCCCCCATCCGCGAGCGGCACCGCGAGCACTTCCGGCCCGAGGTGGACCTGCGCCCCAACCGCTTCGCCTGGATGGGCTCCACCCGCCCCTTCGACGCCTTCACCTTCTTCTTCAAGGAGCGGGCGGAGGGCCTGTTCATCGCCCATTGCTACCAGTACGAGCCCGGCCGCTCGACCTGGGTCATGGAGATGGACCCCGACACCTTCGAGGCATCCGGCCTGGGCGCGATGGACGAGGCGCAATCCGCCCGCTTCCTGGAGGAGGTCTTCGCCGAGGAGCTGCAAGGCCACCCCCTGCTCATCAACCGCTCCAACTGGCGCCGATTCCCGGCGCTGCGCTGCGAGCGCTGGGTGAAGGACAACATCGTCCTGCTGGGCGACGCCAAGGCCACCGCGCATTTCTCCATCGGCTCGGGCACCAAGCTCGCCATGGAGGACGCGATCGGCCTGCACCGCGCCATCATGGCCGGCGGCAGCATGGCCGAGTGCCTCGCCCGCTACGAGGGCGCGCGGCGGGAGGACGTGGAGAAGATCCAGCACGCCGCCAACGTCTCGCTGGTGTGGTTCGAGCACGTGAAGCGCTTCTGGCACTTCGCCCCGGCGCGCTTCGCCTTCGGGGTGATGACGCGCTCCAAGGCCATCACCTGGGACAACCTGCTGCTGCGCGCCCCCGAATTCGTGGCCGAGGTGCAGGCCCTCGTCGCCGCCGAGACGCCGGGCGGCAAGCCGCGCAACCCGCCGATGTTCCAGCCGCTCGCGCTGCGCGGCATGACCGTGCCCAACCGCGTCGTCGTGTCGCCCATGTGCATGTACAGCGCCCAGGACGGCGTGCCGGGCGACTTCCACCTGATCCACTACGGCGCCCGCGCCATGGGCGGCGCCGGACTCCTCTTCACCGAGATGACCTGCCCCTCCGCCGAGGCGCGCATCACGCCCGGCTGCACCGGCCTGTGGAACGACGCGCAGCAGGCGGCCTGGACGCGCATCGTGGCCAACGTCCACGCCGCCGGCGCGAGGATGGCGCTGCAGCTCGGCCATGCCGGCCGCAAGGGGGCCACGAAGCTGATGTGGGACGGCATGGACCAGCCGCTGGAAGCGGGCGCCTGGCCCATCATCTCCGCCAGCCCCATCCCCTACTTCCCGCACAGCCAGGTGCCGCGCGCCATGACGCGCGAAGACATGGACCGGGTGCGCGACGAGTTCGTGGCCGCCGCGCGGCGCGCCGTCGCCTGCGGCTTCGACATGCTGGAGCTGCACTGCGCCCACGGCTACCTGCTCGCCTCCTTCCTGTCCCCGCTCACCAACACGCGCGAGGACGAGTACGGCGGCGGCGTGGACAACCGCCTGCGCTTCCCCCTCGAAGTCTTCGCCGCCCTGCGCGAAGCCTGGCCGGCCGACCGGCCCATGTCCGTCCGCATCAGCGCCACCGACTGGGCCGAGGGCGGCATCACCGACGCCGACACCCTGGCCATCGCCCGCGCCTTCCGCGACGCCGGGTGCGACCTGATAGACGTCTCCACCGGCCAGACGGTGGCCGACGCGGCACCCCAGTACGGCCGCATGTTCCAGCTCCCCTGGGCCGACATGATCCGAAACGAGGGCGGCATGGCGGTGATGTGCGTGGGCTCCATCACCTCGGCCGACCAGGCGAACACCATCATCGCCGCCGGCCGGGCCGACCTGGTGGCGCTCGGCCGCCCGCACCTGGTGGAGCCCTTCTTCACCCTGCACGCGGCGGCCGAGCACGGCGTGCGCGAGGTGGCGACGCCCAGGCAGTACGACTACGGCAAGCAGGCCCTGTTCCGCCTGCGCGAGCGCGAGCGCGCCGACCTGATGGAGCTGCGCCGCAAGGCGAAGCCCGCCAGCCACGCTCCCGCCGCCCTGCCGGAAGCGGCGGAATGAGCATCGCCATCGCCGACGAGGGCGGCGTGCGCCGCGTCACGGTGCTGAACCACGCCAAGCTGAACACGGTGAACACGCCCATCCTGGAGGCGCTGGCCGGCGCCTTCGCCGTGGACGAGGCGACCCGCGCCGTGGTGCTGGCCGGCGAGGGCGAACGCGCCTTCATCGGCGGCGCCGACATCGCCGAGATGGGCGCCATCGCCTCCCCCGAGGCGGCGCGGGCCTTCATCCGCCGCATCCACGCGGTCAACGCCGCCATCCGCGCCTGCCCGGTGCCGGTGATCGCCCGCATCCAGGGCTGGTGCCTCGGCGCGGGGCTGGAGATCGCGGCCGCCTGCGACCTGCGCGTCGCAGGCGACCGCGCGAAGTTCGGCATGCCCGAGGTGCGCGTGGGCCTGCCCAGCGTGGTCGAGGCCGCCCTGCTGCCCAACCTCATCGGCTGGGGCCGCACCCGCCGCCTGCTGCTGCTGGCCGAGACGCTGGACGCCGCCACCGCCGAATCCTGGGGCCTGGTGGAGCGCGTGGTGCCGCAGGCCGCGCTGGACGCCGCGCTGGACGAATGGCTGCACCTGCTGGGCGAGGCCGGCCCGCGCGCCATCCGCGACCAGAAGGCGCTGATCTCCCGATGGGAGGAGCTGGGCCTGGACGCCGCCATCCAGGCCGGCGTGGACTCCTTCGGGCGGGCCTTCGCGACCGACGAGCCGCGGCGGATGCTCGGCGCCTTCCTGGCGCGGAAGCGTTAGGGCCCTTCCCGCCGCAGGATCAGCGCCAGGCCGCGGTGCAGCGTCGCCACCTCCGCCTGCACCGCGCCCAGCAGCTCGTCGCGCGAATCCAGCTCCTCCACGCCGTAGCGCCCGCCCGCGCCCAGCAGCAGCGCCTCCTGCCGCGCCTCGCCCAGGTAGCCGCCCGCCCCCCACTGCGCCAGGATGCGCCCGCGCCCGGTGGTTCCGTCCG
>JALHNW010000316.1 GCA_022843345.1 Rubritepida sp.
TGCTCTTCCGATCTGGCGGGGATGCGGGCGGTGCTCCTCCCGCGTGGGCTGTGGGCGCACGCCTCCGGCCCGGCGGACATCGCGGCCCTTTCCGACCTGCCGGCCTACATCGGGCAGTTGAGCAGCAGCGCGGCGGCGACCTCGGCGGTCGGCACGGTGCGCGGGGCGGGGCCGGTGGGCACCACCAGCACCTCGCCGCCCGCCACGCGATAGGGCTGGTTGCCCAGGCTCGCCATCTCGCGCCCCGCGGCGCGCAGGCTCATGGTGAACAGGATGGTGCGGCCGGTGGTGTTGCGGACGTGGACCAGCACGTTCCACTGCCCGTCCGAGCGGCGTTCGGCCTGCACGCGCGCCAGCCGCAGCCAGCCGGGGCGGCCGCAGGAGCCGCCGACGGGGCGGCCGGCTTCCTCCTCGGCCTGGATCCGGATGATGGCGGGGGGCGATTCCATGCCCGCGATCATGGCCCCCCGGGGCGCCCCGCGTCACCCCATCAGGTGCTGCCCGCCATCCACCGGGATCACCGTGCCCGTGATGCGGCGCGCGCCGTCGCCCACCAGGAAGGCGGCCAGCGCGCCGACATCGGCGATCTCGGCCAGCTGGTGCGAGGGGGTCTCGGCCGCCGCGCGCTCCAGCAGTTCGTCGAAGCGGCCGATGCCGCTCGCTGCGCGGGTGCGGATGGGGCCGGGCGACAGGGCGTGGGCGCGGATGCCCTTCGGCGCCAGCTCGGCCGCCACGTAGCGCACGGCGCCCTCCAGTGCGGCCTTCACCGGGCCCATGAGGTTGTAGTGCGGCACCACCCGCGCCGCGCCGTAGAAGGTGACAGTGAGCAGCGTGCCGCCCTGGGCCATCAGCGGCTCGGCCAGCCTGGCCACCCGCAGGAAGGAATGGCAGGACACGTCCATCGCCAGCGCGAAGCCGGCGGCGGAGGCGTCCACCACCCGCCCGTGCAGGTCCTCCCGCGGGGCGAAGGCGACCGAGTGCAGCACGAAGTCCAGCGCGCCCCAGTCGCGCGCGATGGCGGCGAAGACCGCTTCCAGCTGCCCCTCCTCGCGCAGGTCGCAGGGCAGGATGAGGGGGGCGCCCAGCGCCTCGGCCAGGGGGCGGACATGGGGCTCGGCGCGGGCGTTGAGGTAGGTGACGGCCAGCGCCGCGCCCGCGTCGCGGAAGGCCCGGGCGCAGCCATGGGCGATGGATTCGGCGTTGGCGATGCCGATGACGAGGCCGCGCCTGCCGGCCAGCGGAAGGGGCATGTGGAGGGACTCCCGGTTTCGGAGCCTGTATGGCAGGTGGGCGTTACGGCCGCGTGACCATGCGCGCCCGGCATGGCCGATTGGGCATTGGTGCTTCCCTTTCGGACGCTGGCCCCCTATGTGTGCGCCGCACAAGCATCCAGATGCACCATCCCGCCCAGGGGCCGCGCGCGGTCGCCGGGGCCAACCCATGCCCGGAACCCGCCTCCCCATGCAGATGCGCAACCTCGCCATCATCGCCCACGTCGACCACGGCAAGACGACGCTGGTGGACCAGCTCCTCAAGCAGTCCGGCACCTTCCGCGAGAACCAGCAGGTCGCCGAGCGCGCCATGGACCGCAACGACCTGGAGAAGGAGCGCGGCATCACCATCCTGGCCAAGTGCACGGCCGTCGAATGGCAGGGCGTGAAGCTCAACATCGTGGACACCCCCGGCCACGCCGATTTCGGCGGCGAGGTGGAGCGCATCCTGTCCATGGTGGATGGCTGCGTGCTGCTGGTGGACGCGGCCGAGGGCGTGCTGCCGCAGACCAAGTTCGTGCTGACCAAGGCGTTGGCGCGCGGCATCCGCCCCATCGTGCTGGTCAACAAGGTGGACCGCCAGGACGCCCGCCCGCACGAGGTGCACGACGAGATCTTCGACCTCTTCGCCAATCTCGGCGCCAATGACGAGCAGCTCGACTTCCCGATGCTGTTCGCCTCGGGCCGCCAGGGCTGGGCCGACGAGAGCATGGATGGCCCGCGCCAGAACCTGGACGCGATGTTCAACCTCATCGTCCGCCACGTGCCGGCCCCCACGGTGAAGCCGGACGCGCCCTTCGCGATGAACGCCTCCATCCTGGAATACGACAACTTCCTCGGCCGCATCCTGACGGGGCGCATCGAGCAGGGCACGGCCCGCATGAACATGCCGGTGAAGGTCCTGCGCGCCGATGGCACGACGGTCGAGACCGGCCGCCTGACCAAGCTGCTGACCTTCCGCGGCCTGGATCGGATTCCCGTGGACGAGGCCGTGGCGGGCGACATCATCGCCATCGCCGGCCTGTCGGACAGCACCATTCCCGACACCATCTGCGCGCCCGAGCAGGACGCGCCGCTGCCCGCCGTGCCGGTGGACCCGCCGACGCTCGCCATGACCTTCCGCGTCAATGACGGCCCGCTGGGCGGCCGCGAGGGCAAGAAGGTGACCTCCCGCCAGATCCGCGACCGCCTGGCGCGCGAGACGGAGGGCAACGTCGCCATCAAGATCAAGATCAGCGAGGAGGTGGACGCCTTCGAGGTGGCCGGCCGCGGCGAGCTCCAGCTCGGCGTGCTGATCGAGACGATGCGCCGCGAGGGCTTCGAGCTCACCATCGGCCGCCCGCGCGTGCTGATGCGCGAGAACCCGGAGACGGGCGCGAAGGAGGAGCCCTTCGAGGAAGTGCTGGTGGACGTGGACGAGCAGTATTCCGGCGTGGTCGTCGAGAAGCTGTCCATGCGCAAGGGCCAGATGCAGGACATGCGCCCCTCGGGCGGCGGCAAGAACCGGCTGACCTTCCTGATGCCGAGCCGCGGCCTGATCGGCTACCACTCGGAGTTCCTCACGGACACGCGCGGCACCGGCATCATGAACCGGCTGTTCCACGGCTACGAGGCCTATGCCGGGCCGATCGAGGGGCGGCGCAACGGCTCGCTCATCTCCAACGTGGATGGCGAGACGACGCAGTACGCGCTGTTCGCCCTGCAGGAGCGCGGGACGCTGTTCGTGGACCCGGGCACCAAGGTCTACGAGGGGCTGATCATCGGCGAGAACTCGCGCGGCGACGACCTCGAGGTGAACCCGGTGAAGGAGAAGAAGCTCACCAACATCCGCGCCGCCGGCAAGGATGACGCGCTCCTCCTCGTCCCGCCCCGGCGCATGTCGCTGGAGCAGGCGATCGCCTACATCGAGGATGACGAGCTGGTGGAGGTCACGCCCTCGGCCGTGCGGCTGCGCAAGCGCCACCTGGACCCCAACACCCGCAAGCGCATGCAGCGCAAGGCGGACGGGCTGCCGGTGAAGGGCGACGCCGCGGCCTGACGCAACGCCGGGCCTGCCCGCCCGTTCCCCTCGCCGAGGAGGACCGGGCATGGCAGGCTGGATGCGGCAGGACGGGATGATGCGCGTGGCGGTGGCCGGCGCGCTGGTGATGGCGGGGGCGGCGCTGCTCTCGGC
>JALHNW010000317.1 GCA_022843345.1 Rubritepida sp.
GGCGGCCCGGGCGCGCCCCAGTCCATCCGCGTGGCGGTGGAGGTGCTGGAGGACCTGCTGGTGCTGGTGAGCGAGCTGGTGCTGACGCGCAACCAGCTGCTCCAGCTCGCGCGGGTGGAGGAGAACTCCTCCTTCACCGTGCCGCTGCAGCGCCTGTCGCAGATCACGAGCGACCTGCAGGACGGCGTGATGAAGACGCGCATGCAGCCGATCGGCAACGCCTGGAGCAAGCTGCCCCGCCTGGTGCGCGACCTCACGAACGAGCTGGGCAAGCGCATCGAGCTGGAGATGCGCGGCGCCGAGACCGAGCTGGACCGCCAGGTGCTGGAGCTGATCAAGGACCCGCTGACCCACATGGTCCGCAACAGCGCCGACCACGGGCTGGAGACGCCCGAGGCGCGCCGCGCCGCGGGCAAGTCCGAGACGGGGCGCATCATCCTCAACGCCTACCACGAGGGCGGGCACATCGTGCTCGAGATCGGCGATGACGGGCGGGGGCTGAACACGGACCGCATCCGCCAGAAGGTGTTGTCCCAGGGCCTGACGACGGAGGCCGAGCTTGCTGGGATGAGCGAGCACGACATCCACCGCTTCATCTTCCGCGCCGGCTTCTCCACGGCCGCCGAGGTCACCTCCGTTTCCGGCCGCGGGGTGGGGATGGACGTGGTGAAGACCAACATCGAGCGCATCGGCGGCTTGGTGGACCTGCGCTCGCGCGAAGGGCGGGGAACCACCTTCACCATCAAGATCCCGCTGACGCTGGCCATCGCCGCCGCGCTGATCGTGGAATCGGGCGGCGAGCGCTTCGCCATCCCCCAGGCCGGCGTGCTGGAGCTGGTGCGGGTGGGCGAGGGCCAGGGCCCGCGGGTGGAGCGCATCAAGGACGCCGCCATCCTGCGCCTGCGCGACCGGCTGCTGCCGCTCGTCTCGCTGAAGCGGCTGCTGCGGCTGGAGGAGGGCGTGCCGGCCGAGGGCACCACGGGCTTCGTGGTGGTGACGCAGGTGGGCAGCCAGCTCTTCGGCATCGTGGTGGACCGGGTGTTCGACACGGAGGAGATTGTGGTGAAGCCGGTCGCGCCCATCCTGCGGCACATCACCATGTTCAGCGGCAACACCATCCTGGGCGACGGCTCGGTGATCATGATCCTCGATCCGGGCGGCATCGCGCGCGCCTCCGGCCTGGGGGTGGAGGGCGTCACCGACAACGCCGCCCCCGCCCAGGCGGCGCTGCGCGACGCCCGGCGCACCGCCATGCTGCTGTTCAAGGCCGGCGACGGCGCGCCGCGCGCGGTGCCGCTGGGCCTGATCGCCCGGCTGGAGGACCTGCCGGTGGAGCGCATCGAGCAGGCGGGCGACGGGCTGGTGACGCAGTACCGCGGGCGGCTGATGCCGCTCCAGGCCCTGCCCGGCGTCATGCCGCGCGAGGCTGGCCAGCGCCAGCCCGTGCTGGTCTTCGGCGACGAGGAGCGCGCCATGGGCCTGATGGTGGACGAGATCCTGGACGTGATGGAGGAGGCGCTGGCGATCGACCCCTCGGGCGAGCGCCCCGGCTTCCTGGGCAGCGCGGTGCTGGCGGGCAAGGTGACGGACATCCTGGACACCGCCTTCTGGCTGCGCCAGGCGCAGCCCGACTGGTTCGGCGCCGGCCCCGCGAAGAAGCGGCCGCGGGTGCTGATGGTGGAGGACAGCGCCTTCTTCCGCTCGCTGGCGGTGCCGGCCATCACGGCGGCGGGCTTCGAGGTGGTGACGGTGGGCGACGGGCGCGACGCGCTGCGCCTGCGCGACGCGGGCGAGCGCTTCGACGTGATCGTGAGCGACATCAACATGCCCGGCCTGGACGGGCACGGGCTGGCGCGCGCGGTGCGCGAGGGCGGGATCTGGGCCGAGCTGCCGATGATCGCGCTGTCGGGCAACGCGGCGCCCGCCGAGGTGGAGCGCGGGCGCGAGTCCGGCTTCAGCGACTACGTGGCGAAGTTCGACAAGGACGCGCTGCTGGGCAGCCTGCGGCAATGCCTGCAGCTGCGCCTGGCGGCCTGAGCGGAGGAGAAGCACGATGCAGGCGGCGATGCGCGAGGCCATGGGTGCCTCGATGGGAACGGGGCTAGCGGATGACGCGGCCCAGATGGTGCTGACCCTGACGGTGCGGGGCCAGCTGTGCGGCGTGCCGGTGCTGTCGGTGCGCGACGTGCTGGGGCTGCAATCCATCACGCGCATCCCGCTGGCCCCGCCGGAGGTGGCGGGCAGCCTGAACCTGCGCGGGCGGATCGTCACCGCGATAGACCTGCGCCCGCGCCTGGGCCTGCCCCCGCGCGAGGCGGGCACGCCCGCGATGAGCGTCGTGGTCGAGGTGGGGGGCGAGCTGTACTCCCTGCTGGCCGACGGCGTGGGCGAGGTGCTGTCCCTGGATGCCGAGGAGCGCGCGCCCAACCCGCCGACGCTGGAGGAGGCGTGGAAGCAGGTGAGCCTGGGCGTGCACCGGCTGGGCGACGACCTGCTGGTGCTGCTGGACGTGGACCGCCTGCTGGCCTTCGTGCAATGAGCGCGCGCGACGCCCTGGTGGTGGATGACAGCGGCGTGGTGCGCAAGGTGGCGCGCCGCATGCTGGAGAAGCACGGCTTCGCGGTGCGCGAGGCGGAGGACGGGCAGAAGGCGCTGGAGGCCTGCGCCGGCGCGATGCCCGCCCTGGTGCTGCTGGACCGCAACATGCCGGTGCTGGACGGCATCGGCTTCCTGCGCGCGCTGCGCGCCATGCCCGTCGCGCAGCCCACCGTGGTGATGTGCACGACCGAGGCCGCGCAGGAGAAGATCCTGGAAGGGCTGGAGGCGGGGGCCGACGAATACGTGATGAAGCCCTTCGACGAGGCGATCCTGCTGGAGAAGCTGGCCCAGGTGGGGTTCGAGCCGGCATGAGCGCGCCCCTGCGCGTCATGCTGTGCGACGACAGCGCCACCGTGCGCGCGCTGCTGGCCCGCGTGCTGGAGGGCGACCCGTCCATCCAGGTCGTCGCCCGCGTGGGCAACGGGCAGGAGGCGATCCGCAGCCTGGAGACGACGCCGCCCGCCCAGCGCGCCCAGGTGGTGCTGCTGGACCTGGAGATGCCGGTGATGGACGGCATGACCGCCCTGCCGCTGATCCTCAAGCGCGAGCCGCGGCCCATCGTCATCGTCGCCTCGGCGCTGACGCAGAAGGGCGCGGCGGCGACGATGGCGGCGATGAAGGCCGGCGCGTCGGACTACGTGCCCAAGCCCTCGGCGGCGAAGGGCGGCGTGTCCGATCCCGGCTTCCGCAACGAGCTGCTGGCGAAGGTGAAGGGCTGGGCGCGGGTGAAGGCCGCACCCGGTGCCGCGCCGCGCATCGCCGTGCGCGCGCCCCTGGGGGCCGCGCCGAAGGTGCTGTGCATCGGCGCATCCACCGGCGGGCCGCAGGCGCTGGCGGCGCTG
>JALHNW010000318.1 GCA_022843345.1 Rubritepida sp.
CACCGCCGGGCGTGGCGGCCAGCCGGCGGCTGATGCGGCTGCACGCGCCCCCGCCCGGCCCGTCAGGCGGCCTTGCGGCGCCCGAAGCCGATGAGGCCGGCGAGGCCAACGCCGAACAGGGCGAGGCTCATCGGCACCGGCGCGTCCACGATCACCGGCGCGAAGCCGCCGACGCGGACCTGCCGCAGGTCGCTGAAGCCGTCATCGGCGAGCAGGGAGACGGAGTTGATCGTCTCGCCGTTGATGGCGGTGATGGTGAGGAAGTTCTGCCCGTTGCCGAGCGCGTAGGAGAAGGTGAACACGCCGTCATTGGCGTTCACCGTCACCTCCAGGTCCCCGTCCCCGTCGCGCGGGTTGAAGATCAGGCTGGTGAAGGTGAAGCCGGGCACCGAGATGGCGACGTTGTCCAGGTCGCCGGACACGGCCTCGATGCGGGCCTGGCCGCTGCCCTGCGTCCGGAGGTTCTGCGTCGAGGTGAACTGGACCGTCGTGCTGGTGACGTTCGTCTCGCCGAAGATGGTCATGCCGGTGTCGTTGTTGGTCAGCAGCACGTTCTCGTCGGTCTGCGGCACGTTGCCGATCGTGAACACGATGTCCGCGCTGGCAGGCGCGGCCGTGGCGATCACCGCAGCGGCCGCCAGGCCGGTGATGAAGTGGCGAATGTCCATATTGGTCTCCCGTTCATCGCTGCCCGCATGGCGCCGGGCAGCTCACGGCCGGCGGTGCAACAAACATGCCATCGAAATATACGATTATTGCACAAAGGCTTGGCACGGTGCCGCGGCCAAGGAGTGCACCGGCCGTAAAGTTTGCCGACATTACGACGCCGGAACGCTTGCGCGGCCTGACGGCTGCGCTACCGTCCTGCCATGCGCTTCTCCCCGGACCATCTCCACCTCCGCTCCACCGACCCCGAGGCGGCGGTGCGCTTCTACGCCGGCATGTTCGGCGCGACGGAAACCGGCCGCGCCGTGCAGCCCAGCGGCGCGCTGCGGGTGATGCTGGACCTGTCGGGCCTGGCCCTGTTCATCGAGGGCGTGCCGGAGGGGACGGGCAGCCCGCCCCCGCCGCCCTTCCGCGGGCTGGAGCACCTGGGCCTGCGGGTGGACGACCTGGACGCCGCCGCCGCCGCGCTGAAGGCGAAGGGCGCGGTCTTCACGCTGGAGCCGAAGGAGGTGCGCCCCGGCGTGCGCATCGCCTTCGTGCAGGCGCCCGACGGGGCGCAGGTCGAGCTGCTCCAGCGCGGCTAGCTGAACACCACGGTCTTGTGGCCGTTGGGCAGCACCCGGTCCTCCAGGTGCCAGGAGACGGCGCGGGCCAGCACGCGGCGCTCGATGTCGCGGCCCTTGCGGACCAGCGCCTCGGGCGTGTCGGCGTGGTTCGCGCGCTCCACGTCCTGCTCGATGATCGGGCCTTCGTCGAGGTCGCCGGTGACGTAGTGGGCGGTGGCGCCGATCAGCTTCACGCCGCGCTCATGCGCCTGGTGATAGGGCTTGGCACCCTTGAAGCCGGGCAGGAAGGAGTGGTGGATGTTGATGCAGCGCCCCGCCAGCTTGGCCGCCAGCCCGGATGACAGCACCTGCATGTAGCGCGCCAGCACCACCAGCTCGGCCCGCGTCTCCTGCACCAGGACCCAGAGCGCGGCCTCCTGCTCCATCTTCGTCTCGGGCGTGACGGGGAGGTGGTGGAAGGGCGTCTCGCCCAGGTCGAGGTGGGCGAAGGTGCCGCGCGGGTGGTTGGAGGCGACGGCGACGAGGTCCATCGCCAGCTCGCCGATGCGGCGGCGGTACAGCAGGTCGGCCAGGCAGTGGTCGGGCTTGCTGACGAGGATCAGCACGCGCCGCGGGGTGGCGGCGTCGCGCAGCGCCCAGCGCAGGGCGAAGCGCTCGGCGACCGGGGCCAGGCGCGGCGTCCAGGCCTCCGCGCCCTCGGCGGCGGCGAAGACCACGCGCATGAAGAAGCGCCCGGTGGCCGTGTCGTCGTATTGCTGGGCCTCGCGGATGTCCCCGCCGCCCTCGGCGATGGCGCCGGCCACGGCGGCGACGATCCCGGGGCGGTTGGGGCAGGACAGGGTGAGGATGAGCGCCCTCATTCGAACAGCGACGACACGGAGGATTCCTCGCTGATGCGGCGCATCGCCTCGGCCAGCAGGGGCGCGATGGGGATCTGGCGGATGTTGCGCGCCTGCTGCACCGCCTCGGTGGCGGCGATCGAATCGGTGACCACCATGGCCTCGATCGGGCTGTCGGCCACGCGCTGCACCGCGGCCCCGCTCAGCACCCCGTGGGTGACGTAGGCGGAGACGGTGCGCGCGCCGTTCTTCATCAGCGCGGCGGCGGCGTTGCAGTGGGTGCCGCCGCTGTCGATGATGTCGTCGATGATGATGCAGTCGCGGCCCGACACGTCGCCGATCACGTTCATCACCTCGGAGATGCCGGCGCGCGGGCGGCGCTTGTCGATGATGGCGAGGTCGGTGTGCAGGCGCTCGGCGATGGCGCGCGCGCGGACCACGCCGCCCACGTCGGGGCTGACCACCATGAGGTCGCGCCCCGCGTAGCGCGCCTGGATGTCGCGCGCGAACATCGGGGCGGCGTAGAGGTTGTCCACCGGGATGTCGAAGAAGCCCTGGATCTGGCCGGCATGGAGGTCGAGCGTCAGCACGCGGTCGGCGCCGGCCTGGGTGATGAGGTTGGCCACCAGCTTGGCGGAGATGGGCGAGCGGGGCGAGCTCTTCCGGTCCTGCCGGGCGTAGCCGAAATAGGGCACCACGGCGGTGACGCGGCGCGCGGAGGAGCGGCGCAGCGCGTCGAGCGTGATCAGCAGCTCCATCAGGTGGTCATTGGCCGGGAAGGAGGTGCTCTGGATGACGAAGACGTCCTCGCCGCGGATGTTCTCGTTGATCTCGACGAAGATCTCCATGTCGGCGAAGCGGCGCACGCTGGCCTCGGTGAGAGGCAGGCCGAGGTTGTCCGCGACGGCCTGCGCGAGCGGGCGGTTGCTGTTGCAGGCGACGATCTTCATCCGGGCCACACCCTCACGCTTGACGTGGGCTGCTTACCGTTGCGGGGCCGGGGGTTCAACCGGGCTGGCCGCGGCGTTGCGGATGATCTCGGGGATGCCGCCCGCCGCCTCCTGCGCCGCGACGTAGGCGACGTCGCCCCAGAAGCGGTCCAGGCTGCCGGCGCGCACCTCGTTGAGCTGGAGCACGCGGCCCAGCTCATGCCCGTCCCGGCGCGAGACGATCCACTGGATCTCCACGCGCTGGTTGCCCGGCGTTCCTGGCACGACGCTCACCTCGGCGGTGACGGCGAAGCCCGCGCCGTCCGCCACCTCCTGCACCACGAAGCCTCGCTGGGACAGGAACTCGCGCAGGCGGTTGGTCAGCGCCGCGTTGCCATCGCCCGGCGCGCCGCGGACGGGGATGAGGCGCAG
>JALHNW010000319.1 GCA_022843345.1 Rubritepida sp.
CGCCGGGGAGAGAGGCGCGCGCCCGCCGCGCCGGAACCGGCCCTGGCCATCGCGCTGGACGTGCTGGTGGAGGTGCCGGGGCGGCTCTACCTGCGCGGGCGTGGGCTGGATGCCGAGCTGGTGGGGCGCCTGCAGGCGCTGGGCACGCTGGCGCGGCCGGAAATCCGGGGCGAGCTGCGGACGCAGCGCGGCACCTTCTCGCTGGCCGGGCGCAACCTGTCCCTGACCCGCGGCATCCTGCGCTTCGACCAGGGCGGCGTGGTCCCGTCGCTGGACGTGGTGGCGACGGCGCGGACCGCCAACTACACCATCAACGTCGGCTTCAGCGGCCCGGCCGACGCGCCGGCCGTGGTGATCGAGAGCAACCCGCCCCTGCCGCAGGACGAGGTGCTGGCGCGGCTGCTGTTCGACCGCGGCACCGACCGGCTCTCCCCCTTCGAGATCGTCGGCATCTCCGAGGCCTTGGCGCAGCTGACGGGGGTGGAGCTGCCGGGCGGCGGGCCGGGGGGCGTGCTGGCCTCCATCCGCCGCTTCCTGGGCCTCGACAGCCTGGGCTTCGCGGCGCCCGAGGTGCCGGGCGGGGCGGGGGGCGCGCAGGCCGGGCGCTACTTGCTGCCAGGCGTGCGGCTGGGGCTGCGCCAGGGCACGGACGGGCAGACGGGGGTGGGGATCGAGGCGGAGATCACGCCGCGGCTGCGGCTGGAAGGCAGCGCGGGGACGGCGGGGGAGCGGCTGGGGGCGACGTATTCGTATGAGTGGTAAGGGGGGTCGGCCCTCATCGCCGGTCGGGCGGCAGGTGGAACCACCAGGACACGCCGGCCGAACCCTCGGCCATGTCGTCGCCCTCAGGCCACTCCGCGCGGATGGCCGCGAGGATGGCAGCCGGGCGCTGTTCCGTCATCGGGACCGGGCCGCCTTGGTGCATGTCCACCGGGATGAAGCCGCGATCCAGCATCCAGGCGAGGAGGGCGAGCGTCCGTTCGCGGCGCGACGATGCCGGATCGGCATCGGACGCCTCGTTCGCGGCGGCGATCACGAGGCCGAGGCTGATCTCGTCCTCGTGAGACTCATTGATCAGGAAAGATTTTTGTTCTTCCAACGTGTGATTCATGGTCTGTCCTCTCAGTCGTTGAAATGGATTCGCCTGACGCTTGTCCAGCCTGGACTAGAGATATCGATGGCGGGTGTCCCGCTGCTTGAGCCAGGGCGGTAAGTGATATGCGTTCCATCCGGCAAGCGGATGATGCGGCCATCAAATCCAGGCTTCGGCACATCTACCCCTCCACGTCCGGATGTGAGCCTGTTGAAGAATTCACGTGCAGCGGCGTCGCCCCCAGGTAAACCTCGAATATTCTCAGCGCTCCCGCGGCGAGGTTGTCCAATCGGTTGTCCGTTTGGCGCGACAATGTCCCGCAATTCCTGCCGCAGACGCGCAGCCTCGGCCGGCGGCATCGGCGGTTGCGGCGCAGGCCGCGAAGGCGCTCCCGGACGGACACCCCCACCACCGATGGGCGGGCCGAGGGGGGCCTCCCTTCCGCCCAGCACGCCTCCACCCTCCGGTCGCTTCGCGGCCAACAGCCATACTTCGACCTCTTCCAGCGTGCTGGCAGCCCATTGCCGGCGATGGTCCGCAGGTGCCTGTCCTCCCGGCGGGTCGCTGCGCTCATGGGCGCGCACCATCTCGCGCTTGCCGTTTCGCATGCGGCTGTAGCCACGCACAGACACGGAACCGCCATTGGCGGCCAGCGCGGCGCGGGAGGCGGCGCCGATGCGGCGGATGCCGTCCCGGTCGGGAAAGGGGGCTGGGGTGAGGGAAGCCAAGGGGTACGCTCCTCCGCAGGGAGCACCCGGACTATCCCACGCTGGAACGAAAAATTAAGAACAAATTAAGAACATCAATCCTCGTCGGACCGCCGCGCCAGCACCTCGCGCTTGCCCACGTGGTTCGCCGGGCTCACCACGCCTTCCTTCTCCATCTGCTCGATCAGCTTGGCCGCGCGGTTGTAGCCGATGTTCAGGTGCCGCTGGATGAAGGAGGTGCTGGCCTTGCCCTCGCGCGTCACCACCGCCACCGCCTGGTCGAACAAGCTCTTCTCGCCATCCGTGCCGGCGGCGATGCCGGACAGGGACAGCGCGCCCTCGCCCTCCTCGTCCACCTCGGTCACTTCCTCGATGTAGTCGGGCTCGCCCTGCTCGCGCAGCCAGTCGGTGATCTTCTCCACCTCGCCATCGGCCACGAAGGGGCCGTGCACGCGCGTCACCCGCCCGCCGCCGGCCATGTAGAGCATGTCGCCCTGGCCCAGCAGCTGCTCGGCCCCCTGCTCGCCCAGGATGGTGCGGCTGTCGATCTTGCTGGTCACCTGGAAGGAGATGCGGGTAGGGAAATTGGCCTTGATGGTGCCGGTGATCACGTCCACCGATGGCCGCTGGGTGGCCATGATGACGTGGATGCCGGCCGCGCGCGCCATCTGCGCCAGGCGCTGCACCGCGGCCTCGATCTCCTTGCCCGCCACGATCATCAGGTCGGCCATCTCGTCGATGACGACGACGATCATCGGCAGGCGCTCCAGGTTCAGCGCCTGGTCCTCGAAGACGGGCTTGTTCGTCTCGGGGTCGAAGCCGACCTGCACGCGGCGGGTCAGCACCTCGCCCTTCGCCTGGGCGGCGGCCACCTTGTCGTTGTAGCCGCCGATGTTGCGCACGCCGATCTGGCTCATCGAGCGGTAGCGGCGCTCCATCTCGCGCACCGTCCACTTCAGCGCGCCGATCGCCTTCGGCGGCTCCGTCACCACCGGCGCCAACAGGTGCGGGATGCGGTCATAGACCGACAGTTCCAGCATCTTGGGGTCGATCATGATGAAGCGGCACTCGGCCGGGCTGAAGCGGTAGAGCAGCGAGAGGATGAAGGTGTTGATGCCGACCGACTTGCCCGAGCCGGTGGTGCCGGCGATCAGCAAATGCGGCATGCGCGCGAGGTCGGCGATCACCGGCGCGCCGCCGATGTCCTTGCCCAGCACCAGCGGCAGCTTCCCGCTGTTGCGCGCGTAGTCGTCGCTCGCCAGCATCTCGCGCAGGAACACGGTTTCCCGCCGCGCGTTCGGCATCTCGATGCCGATGACGTTGCGGCCCGGCACGGTGGCGATGCGCACGGCGACGACGGACATGGAGCGGGCGATGTCGTCGGCCAGGCTGATGACGCGGCTGCTCTTGGTGCCCGGCGCCGGCTCCAGCTCGTACAGCGTCACGACGGGGCCGGGGCGGATCTCGCTGATCGCGCCGTTCACGCCGTAGTCGCTCAGCACCTGCTCCAGCATGCGGGCATTGCCTTGCAGCGCCTCCTCCGACGGGCCGGCGGCCACGCGGGCGGGCGGCGGGGCCAGCAGCTCCAGCGGCGGCGCGCGCCAGCCGGCCACGGGGAGGTCCAGCG
>JALHNW010000320.1 GCA_022843345.1 Rubritepida sp.
AGCACCTCGCCCGGGCGCTGGGGCGTGTTGCCGCGCTGAAAGCCCGCGATCTCGGCGGGCATCCGCGCGGCGATCGTCTCGAGCGCCGGGCGCTGCGCCTCTTCGAGGCCGGCGCAGGCGCCGAGTGCCAGGCTGACGACGACCGCGACACCGCGCAGTGAAGTCATCTGCCGCCAGCGATGAAACGCGGCGACGCCACCAGGCGGCGCCACGTCGCTGCATGCCGCCGACGCGCCATCAACGGTGGCGCGCCGCCGGAGGCTTCGCGCCTCAGGCACGCGCCCGCGGCCGCAGCGCGTCGCGCACGGCACCGCCGACCGCGGTGACCAGGCTGGTGTAGACCACCAACTGCATGAAGGTGGCGCCGACCCAAAGCCAGACCGGGAAGGCCCCGGCCACCGCCGGCGCCAGGAAGCCCAGCGGCAGGAACAGGTAGGCATAGGCCTCCGGCACCTGGTTCGCGATCTGGTGCGTGCCGTCGTAGATCATCTGGAACGCGACATAGAGGATCACGAGCAGGCCGACCCAGGCGATCCAGCGATGCTTGTTGAGCAGGTTGGCGATCAGCGTCGCCGCCACGCCCATCAGCACGACCGAGAAGGCGAGGCCGATGATCAGCACATAAGGGTGGTCCTTCGCCGCACCGGCCACCGCCAGCACGTTGTCGAGGCTCATGGACACGTCGGCGACCAGGATCTGGATGATCGCCTGGCGCAGCGTCTTGCGCGGCGCGCCGGGAGTCTCCTGGCCTTCGAGCGCGGCCGCGCCTTCGGCCTGCTCGGTCACGTCCGGATGGTCGCCATGGCCGTCGCGCAGTTCGCGATACATCTTCCAGCAGACCCACAGCAGCAGCACGCCGCCGGCCAGGATGATGCCGACGATCGAGAGCAGCTGGACCGTGATGGAGGCGAAGGCGATACGCATCACCGTCGCGGCGATGATGCCCCAGAAGATCGCCTTCTTGCGCTGCTCCGGCGGCAGGCCCGCCGCGGCCATGCCGACGACGATGGCATTGTCCCCCGCCAGGACGATGTCGATGAACAACACCGTCAATAGCGGCTGGAACCAGTCCGGCATCATTTCCAACATTGAGCGGCGTCCCCGGCGGATCGTTTGCGTTTCGTGGAGGACGGGGAATAACGGCCCCGCCGGCAACCCGCAACCCTGGAGCCTCGGCGCCCCCGGCGCTTGCGCCGCGCCGCCCGCCGCGCGAAACCGGCGCGCCAATTCCCCGGAGCCCGCCACCCATGGTCCCGCGCTATTCCCGCCCGCAGATGGCCGCCATCTGGTCGCCCGCCACGCGCTACCGCATCTGGTTCGAAATCGAGGCGCTGGCGGCCGAGGCCATGGCCGACCTGGGCACCATCCCGGCCGAGGCCGCGCGCGCCATCCGCGACCGCGGCGAACCGCGCGCCGCCGCCATCGGCGATGCCGAGGTCGCACGCATCGACGAGATCGAGCGCGTCACCCGCCACGACGTCATCGCCTTCCTGACCTTCATGGCCGAGGGCATCGGGCCCGAGGCGCGCTTCATGCACCAGGGCATGACATCGTCCGACGTGCTCGACACCTGCCTGGCGGTGCAGATGACGCGCGCGGCGGACCTGCTGATCGCCGATGTCGATGCCGTGCTGGCGGCGCTGAAGACGCGGGCGCTGGAACACCGCATGACGCCGACCGTCGGGCGCAGCCATGGCATCCATGCGGAACCGACCACCTTCGGGCTCAAGCTGGCCGGCCACTACGCGGAATTCGCCCGTGGCCGGAACCGCCTGGTGGCGGCGCGCGCCGAGGTCGCGACATGCGCCATCTCCGGCCCCGTCGGCACCTTCGCCAGCGTCGATCCGCGTGTCGAGGCCTTCGTGGCCGACCGCCTCGGCCTCGCGGTGGAGCCGGTCAGCACGCAGGTGATCCCGCGCGACCGCCACGCCGCCTTCTTCTGCGCCCTGGCCGTGGTGGCGAGCGCGGTGGAACGCCTGGCGACCGAGGTGCGCCACCTCCAGCGCAGCGAAGTGCGCGAGGCGGAGGAGTTCTTCCACCCCGGCCAGAAGGGGTCCTCCGCCATGCCGCACAAGCGCAACCCGGTGCTGAGCGAGAACCTGACCGGCTTGGCGCGCCTGGTGCGCGGCTACGTGATGCCGGCGCTGGAGAACGTGGCGCTGTGGCACGAGCGCGACATCAGCCATTCGAGCGTGGAGCGCGTGATCGCCCCCGATGCCACCATCGCGCTGGACTTCGCGCTGATGCGCCTGGCCGGGATGATGGAGAAGCTGACCATCTACCCCGAGCGCATGCAGGCCAACCTCGATGCGCTGGGCGGCGTGGTGCACAGCCAGAAGGTGCTGCTGGCCCTCACCCAGGCCGGCATGAGCCGAGAGGACGCCTATGCCGCCGTGCAGCGCGCGGCCATGGCGACCTGGCAGGCGCTGGGCAGCGCCGGGGCGCGCGATTTCCGCGCCAACCTGCAGGCCGATGGCGAGGTGACGCGCTGGCTGGACGCCGCCGCGATCGACGCGGCGATGGACCCGCGGCGCGACTTCCGCCACGTGGACACGGTGTTCGCGCGGGTGCTCGGCGGCGCCTGAGCATCCGCCGCAGCGACGTGTCAGGGCGCCGTCCGGCGTTGACTGAACCCCAACCGGACGGCGCGCCCAGCGGCAGGGAACCGGCGACGCGCTTCACACTTACGTGCCGACACATGGCCGTGATGTCGCAGGATCGCCGTGATTCCGCCGCAGGGCACGATTAACCTCCTGTCCATGTCGAGGAGGACAGCGATCATGCAACCGCTCCGTTTGATGGGCATTGCGGCGGCGGCCCTGGCGGTAGGCGCATTGGTTGCGCCATCGGAGGCGACCGCCGGCGACCGGCACCGGCATGGGCATCCCGGCCGCGGCTGGGGCCCGCCGCCGCGCGCATATTACGCACCGCCCCCGCGCGTGTATTTCGCACCGCCGCCGCGCGCATACTACGCCCCGCCGCCGCGCGCCTACTACGCGGCGCCGCCGCCGGTGTATTACGCGCCCCCGCCCGTGTATTATGGGCCGCCCGGCGTGTCCCTGAACTTCCGCTTCTGACGCAGCGGCGGGGCGACCGGAAGGTTGCCCCCCATCCAGCGGCAGACGGGGCGCGCCTCTCCCGCACCCTGGCTTGCGTCCCAGCGCGACGCCGCCCAGCCTATGCGTGATGTGCACCGTCATCCTCCTGCGCCGGCCCGGTCACGCTTGGCCGCTGATCCTCGCTGCGAATCGCGACGAGCGCCTCGACCGCGCCTGGGATCCGCCGCATGACCGGTGGGACGGCCACCCGGGCCTGCTTGCCGGGCGGGACCGGACCGCTGGCGGCACATGGATGGCGCTTGGCCCGTCGGGCGTGGTGGCGGCGGTGCTGAACCGGCCCGGCAGCCTGGGCCCGG
>JALHNW010000321.1 GCA_022843345.1 Rubritepida sp.
CTGGAGCGGCAGCAGGTTCGCCGGGTTCATGCGCCGCCTACTGGCGCCACTCGCGGATGCGCCGCAGCAGCGCCGCATCCAGCTGCTGCTCGATCTGCTGCGCGGAGGGCGCCAGCGCCGCCTGGAAGGCCGCGTTGTCCACCTGCGTCACCACCGTCATGCCGCGCCGGCGCAGCTCCTCCACGCCGGACTGCTCTTCCGCCGTCACGCGCGCGCGGTTGGCCGCGGCCCCGGCGCGCGCCGCCTCGGTGAAGGCCGCGCGGTCGGCCGCACTCATCCGCGCCAGGAAGGCGGGGTTGCAGATCAGGATGGCCGGCGAATAGACGTGGCCGGTCAGCGTCAGGAAGCGCTGCACCTGGTTCAGGTTGTTGGCGACGATGACGGGGATCGGGTTCTCCTGCCCGTCCACCGTGCCCTGCTGCAGCGCGGGCACCAGCTCGCTGAACGCCATCGGCGTCGGCAGCGCGCCCAGCGCGGTGAAGGCGCGCATGTGCACCTGGTTCTCCATGGTGCGGACCTTCATGCCGCGCACGTCGGCCGGCATGTTCACCTCGCGCCGCGAGTTGGTGAGGTGGCGGAAGCCGTTCTCCATCCACACCACCCCGGCCAGCCCGCGCGGCTGGAAGCGCCCCAGCAGGCCCTGGCCGATCTCCGTGTCCAGCACGCCGCGGGCATGGGCGGTGTCGCGGAACAGGAAGGGCACGTCCAGCACCCGCGTCTCGGGCACGAAGTTGCCCACCGGGCCGGTGGAGGTGATCGAGCACTCGATGGTGCCGATCTGCACCGATTCGATCGCCTCGCGCTCGTTGTCGTTGCGCTGGATGTTCACGCGGAAGCGGTTGCTGCTCGCCCGCTCGAACGCCTCCTTCAGCGCGGAGGCGCCGGCGCCGTAGTGGCTGTTCAGCGGCAGCGGGTGCTGGATGGTGAGCTGGGTCTGCGCCCCCGCGGGGGCGGCGAGCGCGGCCAGCAGGCCGGCGGCGGGCAGCATGCGTCGGAACATCAGGTCCTCCCGGAAGGCGTTTCTTGGACCCCTCCGCCCTAGCCCATCACCCGCGCGCCGTCCACACGCTTCCGCACCCCGGCGGAGTGGGGCAAGCTGCCCCCATGACCCTGCGCTGCGACCTCGTGATCCGCGATGCCACCATCCTCGACGGCACGGGCGCGCCCCGCTTCCGCGGCGACGTGGCGGTGGAGGGCGACCGCATCCGCGCGGTGGGCGACCTGTCCTCCGCCAGCGGCGCGGAGGAGGTGGACGCCGCCGGCCTGGCGCTGGCGCCCGGCTTCATAGACGCGCACACCCATGACGACCGCCTGGTGCTCTGCGGCCCCGAATGCGTGCACTGCAAGACCAGCCAGGGCGTCACCACCGTCGTCGTCGGCAATTGCGGCGTCTCGCTGGCCCCGCTGCGCCTCAGCAGCCGCCCGCCGCCGCCGCTGGACCTGCTGGGCGACGAATCCTGGTTCACCCTGGGCGGCTTCGGCGAATACGCGGACGCGCTGGCGAAGCGCCCCACGGCGGTGAACACCTTCGCCTTCTGCGGCCACCAGTCCCTGCGCGTGGAGGCCATGGAGGGCGACGTGTACCGCGCCGCCACGGACCGCGAGATCGCGCGCATGCAGGACCGCCTGCGCGAATCCCTGCGGCAGGGCGCGGGCGGCTTCTCCACCGGCCTCTACTACCCGCCGAACATGCACGCCCCCACCGAGGAGGTGATCGCCATCGCCGAGGTGGTGGCGCAGGAAGGCGGCCTGTATGCCACCCACATGCGCGACGAGGCCGACCGCGTTGCCGACAGCATCCGCGAGACCGCGCGCATCGGCCGCGAATCCGGCAACATCGAGGTGGTGATCTCCCACCACAAATGCTCCATGCCCGAGAATTTCGGCCGCTCGCGCGAGACGCTGGCCCTGATCGACGCGCTGGGCCAGGACCAGCCGCTGGCCTTCGACGTCTATCCCTACCCGGCGGGCTCCACCGTGCTGATGCCCGAGCGGCTGCGCCAGGACGTGCCCGTCCAGGTCACCTGGTCCGTCCCCCACCCCGAGCAGGCGGGCCGCGACCTGGACGCCATCGCCCGCGACTGGGGCATGACGCGGGTGGCCGCCGCCGAGAGGCTGCTGCCCGCGGGCGCCATCTACTTCCAGATGGACGAGGCGGACGTGCGCCGCATCATGGCCCACCCGCGCAGCATGATCGGCAGCGACGGCATCCCGCACGACGCCAAGCCGCACCCGCGCCTGTGGGGCACCTTCCCGCGCGTGCTGGGGCACTACGTGCGCGACGTGGGCCTGTTCACGCTGGAGACCGCCGTCCACAAGATGACCGGGCGCACCGCCGCCGTCTTCGGCCTGCCTGGCCGCGGCACCATCCGCCCCGGCTCCTTCGCCGACCTCGTGCTGTTCGACGCGGCCACGGTGCGCGACCACGCCACCTGGGCCGACCCCGAGGCGATCAGCGAGGGCATCGCGCGCGTGTGGTGCAACGGCGAGACGACCTTCCGCGCCGGCCAGCCGAGCCCCGGCGCCGCCCCCGGCCGCTTCCTCGGCAATCCGCGACTGCGCGACGCGGCGTGAGGACAGGGCGCGGCGGCTGGGGCATGCTGCGTGGCGCGCTGTCCGGCGGCACCCTGCCGCGCGCGCTCATCATGGGCGCGCTCCTCCTCCTGGCCGGCCTGGTCGTCGCATCGCTCTGGGCCGGGGGCGCGCCGCGCCACCCGATGGAAACCTACCTGCGCCTGGGCCGCAACGCGGGGGCCGAGACGCTGCGCCGCGACCTGCTGGCGCTGTCCCCCGATGGCCAGGACGCCGGCCCCGCGGTGCAGCGCCTCATCACGCTGGGCTTCACCTGCCACGCGCCGGGCGGCATGTCCGGCACCTGGCGCTGCACCCTGCGCCGCCCCATCGAAGCCCGCCGCATGATGGACAGCGACGCCGTGCTGGCCGTGCATGACGGCCGCCTGACCGGGATGACCGTCCTGATGCGCGAGAGCCGCCTGCAATGACCGCTGCCCAGTCCCTCGTCGCCTTCCTGGCCGCGCAAGGCGTGGACCGCGCCTTCTGCGTGCCGGGCGAAAGCTTCATCGCCCTGCTGGACGCGCTGCACGACGCGCCCATCGACCTCGTCACCAGCCGCAGCGAGGGTGGCGCCGGCTTCGCCGCCATCGCCGACGCCAAGCTCACGGGCCGCCCCGGCGTGGTGCTGGCGAGCCGCGGGCCGGGCGCCTGCAACGCCGCCATCGCCCTGCACACGGCCGAGCAGGACGCCGTGCCCCTGCTGCTCCTCATCGGCCAGGTGGAGGCGCGCGACCTGCGCCGCAACGCCTTCCAGGAGCTGGACTACGGCGCGGTCTTCGGCTCCTTCTGCAAGTTCGTGGGCGAGGCGCGGACGGCGGAGCAGGTGCCCGAGC
>JALHNW010000322.1 GCA_022843345.1 Rubritepida sp.
CCCGCCCCGGCGGCAGCGCCTGGGCGGTGAAGCGCGGTTCCAGCCCGGGCAGGGCCCGCACGCGCGGGCCTTGCCCGGGCAGGGCGGCCCGCCCATCCAGGAGACTGCCATGAACGCCACGCCAGCGGCGCGCAAGCCCGCGCCAGAGCCCGTCGCCGCCAGCGAGGAGGAGGTCGCCTACCTCGCCAAGCGGCACCGCATCTCGCCCGCCATCGTGCGCGAGGTCGTCCGCCGCATCGGCTCGGCCGAGCGCTCGGCGGTCGAGCGCGAGATCAAGAAGGGCATGATGCGCCGCTGACCTCGCGCGCAGGGTTGGCGTGGCGGCTGCGCGCCCGGCAAAGCCTCACGTCAGCCGCGGCGGCTCCACCCCCGCCGCGGCGCATTGCGCATCCAGCATCGCCGAGAAGTCCCGCCCGCCCATCCCGCGCGCGCGGGCCAGGCTGAACGCCTCGCGCCCCGCCGCGGCCATCGGCAGCGGCACCCGCGCGGCGTTGGCCGCGCCCAGGATCAGCGACAGGTCCTTGTGCGCGAGGTCTATGGCGAAGCCCGGCTGGGTGTCGCCCTTCAGCACCTTGTTGGGCCAGTTCACCGCCAATTGGCCGTTCGTCGCCGTGGTGCCGTGCAGCACGGGCAGGATGGCTTCCAGCGACAGGCCGAAGGCGGTGGCGAGGCTCAGCGCCTCCGCGTTCAGCTGGCACAGCAGGATGGCCAGGTGGTTGTTCACCAGCTTGGCGCGCGTGCCCGCGCCGGGGCCGCCGCAATGGTGGACGGTGGTGCCCATCGCCTCCAGCAGCGGGCGCATGCGCGCCACGTCGGCCGCGCTGCCGCCCACCATGAACAGGCTTTCGCCGCGCTCGGCATGGGCGGCGAGGCGGCCGACGGGGGCGTCCACGAAGCCCACGCCCTTCGCGGCGCAGGCGGCGGCCAGGGCGTCGGTCGTCTCGGGGTCCACCGTGCTCATGTCCATCACGACCGAGCCGGGGCGGATGTTGCCCAGCACCGGGCCGAGCACGGTGGCCGAGACCTCGCGCGGGCCGGGCAGCATGGTCACCACCACGTCGGCGCCGCGCGCCAGCGTCGCCACGTCGGGTGCGGCCTCCGCGCCCAGCGCCTCCAGCGCGGCGACGGCGGCGGGGTTCAGGTCGAAGGCCGCCAGGGGGAACTGCTTGCGGCGGATGTTGGACGCCATCGGGCGCCCCATGTTGCCCAGGCCGATGAAACCGACGCGATCCATGCGCTTCCTCCAGTGGTGGTTGGGGGAAAGCTTGGACCGGGTTGGGGGTTGGGGCCAGGGTGGGTGGTTCATTGGTGCATCCATGCCTGGATGTCGGCCCGCGAGCCGTTGCGGACCCTCTGGAAACCGATAGGATTCGAGGGATGCTGGTGCGAATGGCGGTTTTGTCGGATGTGGGCGGTTGGGTGGACCTGCGCGCCCGTCTCTGGCCCGCCGCGTCGCCCGTGGAACATCGGGACGAGGTCACGGCGATGCTCGCCAAACCTGGCGACGGTGCCGTTGCCTTCGTCGCCGTGGACGGAGACAAGCGAATCTGCGGATTTGCTGAGGCAGCCTTACGGCACGACTACGTGAACGGGTGCGAGACTTCTCCCGTCGCCTTCCTGGAAGGTGTCTATGTACAATCCGAGCAGCGGGGCATTGGCCTAGGCAGACGCCTTGTGCTCGCCGCCCAAGCCTGGGCGCGAGAGCGGGGCTGTGCGGAAATGGCCTCGGACGCACTCCTGGAGAACGTCGAAAGCCATGCCTTTCATGAGGCTCTCGGATTTGAGGAAACCGAGCGCGTCGTCTACTTCCGGAAGTCGCCGTAGGGCTGCAGTCCGCACAAACTGGATGGTCATGCGAAGGGACCGCTCAACGCGCCGCGTCGCCGCTTCCGCGCCGACCCGGCCCCCGCCCCCTCAGATCCGCCGCAACGGCACCCGGCACGCCATCACGAACGCCACCCCCAGCAGCACCGCCGCACCGGCGAACAGCGCCCGGAAGCCCACCGCCAGCGCCATCCGGTCCTCGCCATCCAGCGTGCCCAGCGCTGTTCGCCCGCCGCCGATCACCCGCTCGGCCAGCCCCGGCTCGCTCCAGGCCAGCGTGGCGAAGAGCAGCGCCCCCAGCAGCGCCGCCCCGGCCGCCGAGCCCAGGTTGCGCATGAACTGCACCGACGCCGTGGCGGTGCCCAGCCGCGCCGGGCCGGCCGCCGCCTGCACGGTGGTCTGCACCGCCGGGAAGGTCGTCCCCACCCCCACCGTGCACAGCGCCAGCAGCCAGGGCAGCCACATCAGCGGCACCTGCCCGGCGAACGCCGCCAGCGCCGAGACGCCCAGCACCCCCAGCGCCAGCCCCGCCATCGGCAGCGCCATGGTCCGCCCCGTGCGCGCCATCACCAGGCCCGAGGCCAGCGCCCCCACGCCTCCGCCCACCGACATCGGCAGCAGCATCAGCCCCACGGTGGCCAGCGGCACGCCGCGCACGACGGACAGGTAGATCGGCAGGAAGGCGATCAGCGCCGTCAGCGCCGCCGCCACGCAGGCGGACAGCGCGTTGGTGCGCCACACCGTCGCATCCCCCAGCACGTCGGGCGGCAGCAGCGGGTCGGCGGCGCGGCGCTCCACCCGCAGCAGGGCCGCCACCGCCAGCGCGGCCAGGGCCAGCAGGGGCAAGGCCAGCAGGGCGTCCAGCCGCTGCACCCGGTCCAGCGCCGCCACCAGCGCCACCACGAACAGGGTGAACAGCGCCAGCCCCGGCGCGTCCAGCGCGAAGCCGCCGGTGCCCGCGCGCCGCTCCAGCCGCGTGGCGGCCAGCAGCCCCAGCGCGCAGAGCGGCAGCCCCAGCCAGAACACCGCCTGCCAGCCCAACCCCTGCGTCAGCCACCCCCCCAGCGTCGGCCCCAGCGCGGAGGCCGAGATGAAGCAGGAGACGAGGTAGCCCTGGTAGCGCCCGCGCTCGCGCGGGGGCACCGTCTCGCCCAGCACGGCCATGGCCATGGTCAGCAGCGCGCCGCCGCCCAGCCCGTGCAGCACGCGGCCCGCCAGCAGCGCCTCGAAGGTGGGCGCCAGCGCGCAGCACAGCGCGCCCATGCCTTGCAGCGCGAAGCCCAGCACCAGCATCGGCTTGCGCCCGTAGGCGTCGCCCAGCCGCCCGAAGACCGGGGCGGCGATGGTGCCGGCGATCAGGTAGGCGACGACGACCCAGGAGATGCGCTCCACCACGCCGAACTCGGCGGCGATGGCCGGCAGGGCGGTGGCAGTGATGGTCTGGTCCACCGCGCCGGTGAAGATGGCGGTGGCGATGGCCGGGAAGGCGGCGAGGAAGGCGCGGCGGTGCTCCGCGGCTCCGTGCGGGGCGGCGGTCATGCCGGCCCAAGCACCTGGGCGCGCACGGCGCGCCCCGCCG
>JALHNW010000323.1 GCA_022843345.1 Rubritepida sp.
AGAACGGCGTGTGGGTCGGGCAGGAGCCTTCCTGGGAATCGCCGATCAACCGCGGCACGCATTGCGCCAAGGGCGCGAGCGTGCGCGAGCTGGTGCACGGCGACCGCCGCATCAAGTACCCGATGAAGCTGGTCGGCGGCCGCTGGCAGCGCATCTCCTGGGACACGGCGAACGCCGAGATCGGCGAGAAGCTGATGGAGATCCGCCAGCGTTCGGGCCCGGATTCCGTGTTCTGGCTGGGCTCGGCCAAGTTCTCCAACGAGGGCGCCTACCTGTACCGCAAGATGGCGGCCTTCTGGGGCACCAACTCGGTGGACCACCAGGCGCGCATCTGCCACTCCACCACGGTGGCCGGCGTGGCCAACACCTGGGGCTACGGCGCGCAGACCAACTCCTACAACGACATCCGCAATTCCAAGACCATGATCATCATGGGCGGGAACCCGGCGGAGGCGCACCCCGTCTCGCTCCAGCACGTGCTGGGCGGCAAGGAGGCGAACCGCGCCAACCTCATCGTCATCGACCCGCGCTTCACCCGCACCGCGGCGCACGCCACCGACTACGTCCGCATCCGCCCGGGCACGGACATCCCCATCATCTGGGGCATGCTGTGGCACATCCTGCAGAACGGCTGGGAGGACAAGGAGTTCATCCGAAGCCGCGTCTTCGGCATGGAGCAGATCCGCGCCGAGGTGGCGAAGTGGAACCCCGCCGAGGTCGAGCGCGTCACCGGCGTGCCCGAGGCGCAGCTCAAGCGCGTCGCGCAGATCTTCGCGACCCAGAAGCCGTCCACCCTGATCTGGTGCATGGGCGCCACGCAGAAGACGGTTGGCACGGCGAACGTGCGCGCCTACTGCATCCTGCTGCTGGCCACCGGCAACGTGGCGAGCGAGGGCACGGGCGCCAACATCTTCCGCGGCCACTGCAACGTGCAGGGCGCGTCGGACTTCGGCCTCGACGTGGCGACGCTGCCCGCCTACTACGGCATCGACGAGACGGCGTGGCGCCACTGGAGCCGCGTGTGGAACGTGAGCTTCGAGAGCATGCGCGCGCGCTTCGACACGCCGCAGATGATGCACACGCCGGGCATCCCCACCACGCGCTACATGGATGCCATCCTGCTGCCCAAGGACCAGGTGCAGCAGCGTGACAACACCAAGGGCATGGTGGTGTTCGGGCACGGCGCCAACACGGTGACGCGCATGCCCGAGGCGCAGAAGGCGCTGGAGGCGCTGGACCTGCTGGTGGTGGCGGACCCGCACCCGACGACCTTCGCCGTGCTGGCCAACCGGCGCGAGAACACCTACCTGCTGCCCATCGCCACGCAGTTCGAGTGCTCGGGCTCGCGCACCTCGTCCAACCGCTCGGTGCAGTGGGGCGACAAGGTGGTGGAGCCGATCTTCGAGAGCCGCAGCGACTACCGCGCCATCTTCGACATGGCGAAGGGCATCGACGCCGCGGCCCAGCGCCGCAACATGACCTTCCGCATGACGGAGGAGATGTTCCGCCCCTACGAGATCGTGAACAACGAGCCGACCGCGGAAAGCATCCTGCGCGAGATCAACCGCGGCACCTGGGGCACCGGCTACACCGGCATCACGCCCGAGCGGCTGAAGCTGCACATGCAGCACCAGGACAAGTTCGACCTGGTGACGCTGCGCGCGAAGGCCGACGCGCCGGACAGCATCAAGAACGACTACTACGGCCTGCCCTGGCCCTGCTGGGGCACGGGCGAGCAGCGCCACCCGGGCAGCCACATCCTGTACAACACCAACCTGCACGTGAAGGATGGCGGCGGCACCTTCCGCGCCCGCTTCGGCGTGGAGCGCGAGGGCCAGACCCTGCTGGCCGAGGGCTCCTACTCGCTGGGCTCGGACATCCAGGACGGCTACCCCGAGTTCACGGTGGCCGTGCTGAAGCGCCTGGGCTGGTTCGACGAGCTGACGGCGGCCGAGAAGGCCGAGATCACGGAGGCCGGCCGCCACTTCGGCGGCGAGGACCGGGTGTCGTGGATGACCGACCTGTCGGGCGGCATCATCCGCGTGGCGATCGCGCATGGCTGCTCGCCCTTCGGCAACGCCAAGGCGCGCGCCGTGGCCTGGAACCTGCCCGACCCGGTGCCGGTGCACCGCGAGCCGATCTACACCAACCGCAACGACCTGATCGCCCAGTACCCGACCCTGCCGGACCGGCGCGGCTTCCGCCTGCCGCATCTCGGCCAGTCGGTGCAGGCGCGCAGCCCGGAGGCGTTCCGCAACTTCCCGATCGTGCTCACCTCCGGCCGCCTCGTGGAATACGAGGGCGGCGGCGAGGAGACGCGCTCGAACAAGTGGCTGGCCGAGCTGCAGCAGGACATGTTCGTGGAGATCAACCCGGCCGACGCCGCGGCGCGCAACATCCGCGACGGCTCCTGGGTGTGGGTCTCGGGGCCCGAAAGCAACGCGCGCACCCGCGTGAAGGCGATGGTGACGGAGCGCGTGGGCCAGGGCGTGGCCTTCATGCCCTTCCACTTCGCCGGCTGGTTCCAGGGCGAGGACCAGCGCGCGAAGTACCCGCAGGGCACGGACCCGATCGTGCTCGGCGAATCGGTGAACACGTTGATGACCTATGGGTATGACCCGGTGACCTTCATGCAGGAAACCAAGGTCACGCTCTGCCAGATCCGCGCGGCTTGAGGAGACACTGACATGGCCCGCATGAAGTTCCTCTGCGACGCCGAGCGCTGCATCGAGTGCAACGCCTGCGTCACCGCCTGCAAGAACGAGCACGAGGTGCCCTGGGGCATCAACCGCCGGCGCGTCGTCACCATCAACGACGGCAAGCCGGGCGAGCGCTCGATCTCCATGGCCTGCATGCACTGCACGGATGCGCCCTGCGCCGCCGTGTGCCCGACCTCGTGCTTCTACACGACCGCGGATGCGATCGTGCTGCACGACAAGGACACGTGCATCGGCTGCGGCTACTGCTTCTACGCCTGCCCGTTCGGTGCGCCCCAGTACCCGCGCGTCGGCAATTTCGGCGGGCGCGGGAAGATGGACAAGTGCACCTACTGCGCCGGCGGCCCGCAGCAGGATGGCTCGACGGTCGAGTACATCCAGTACGGCTCCAACCGCATCGCCGAGGGCAAGCTGCCGCTCTGCGCCGAGATGTGCTCCACCAAGGCCCTGCTGGCCGGCGATGGCGACATGATCGCGCAGATCTACCGTGAGCGCGTGCAGCGCCGCGGCTACGGCTCCGGCGCCTGGGGCTGGCGGACCGCCTATCGCCAGACGGTGGGTGCGTGATGCGCCGCCTCCTCCTCGCGCTCGCGCTGCTGGCCCCGCTGGCCGCGCAGGCGCAGCAGGCGGTCGCGCCTTCGCCCGCCATGCCGGCGCCGACCGGCCAGCCCAACCCGGGCC
>JALHNW010000324.1 GCA_022843345.1 Rubritepida sp.
GGTTGCGCGCCACGGCGTTGCCGATCTTCTTCGTGGCGGTGAAGCCGAGGCGCTGCGGGGCCCCGTCGCCCCTGGGGAGCGCCTGGAGGACCAGGTTGCGCCCGGCGGCCTTGCGGCCCTCGCGGGCGGCGCGCAGGAACTCGGCGCGCCGCGTCAGCCCGGCGCCCATGGGATGCGCCTCAGGCGGAAAGCTTGGAGCGGCCCTTGGAGCGGCGGTTGGCCAGGATCTTGCGGCCACCGGGCGTCGCCGAGCGCGTGCGGAAGCCGTGCCGGCGCTTGCGGACGAGCTTGGAGGGCTGATAGGTGCGCTTCACGACGGAACTCCTGCGGGCAAATGACAATGCGGGGCCGCGTCGCCGCGCCCCGTCCGGTTGGCGGGGTATAGTGAGGGGGGCGGGGCCGCGTCAACCATGCGGGGATCTCCACCGATGGACGCCGCGCCGTTTCCGCCCTATCGCAGCGCAGCAGCAGGAAGGCGCACCATGGAACAGACCCTTGCGGGCCAGGCGGCCCTCGTCACCGGCTCCACCTCCGGCATCGGGCTGGCCATCGCGCAGTTCCTGCACCGCGCCGGCGCCAAGGTCATGCTCAACGGCTTCGGCAGCGCCGAGGACATCGCCGCCGCCCGCGCCTCCTGCGGCGACGCCCCCTACAGCGGCGCCGACATGTCGAAGCCAGGCGAGGTCCGCGCCATGGTCGCCGAGGCCGAGGCCGCCTTCGGCCGGCTGGACATCCTGGTGAACAACGCCGGCATCCAGTTCGTCTCGGCGGTCGAGGAGTTCCCCGAGGCGAAGTGGGACGCGATCATCGCCATCAACCTGTCCTCCAACTTCCACGCCATCGCCGCCGCCCTGCCGGGCATGCGGTCCCGCGGGCACGGGCGCATCGTCAACGTCGCCTCCGCCCACGGCCTCGTCGCCTCGCCCTTCAAGACCGCCTACGTGGCGGCTAAGCACGGCGTGGTGGGGCTGACCAAGTCCGTGGCGCTCGAGGTGGCCGAGGCGCCGATCACCTGCAACGCCATCTGCCCCGGCTTCGTCCGCACCCCGCTGGCCGAGGCGCAGGTCGCCCCGCTCGCCGCCAAGCACGGCGTGTCCGAGGAGGTGGCGCTGAAGCAGCACCTGCTGGCCAAGCAGCCCTCCAAGCGCTGGATCGAACCCGACGAGGTGGCGCGCATGGCGCTGTGGCTGGTGGGCCCCGATTCCGGCGGGGTGAACGGCGCGGCCCTGTCCATCGACGGCGGCTGGCTCGCGGCCTGATGGACGCCGTCGCCGCGCCGCTGCCCGCGCCCCCGGTCGCCAGGCCCGTCCGCCGGCGCATCAACCTGGCGCTCCAAGGCGGCGGCACCCACGGCGCCTTCACCTGGGGCGCGCTGGACCGGCTGCTGGAGGACGAGACGCTGGAGTTCGACGGCCTGTCCGGCACCTCGGCGGGCGCGATCAACGGCGCCATCTTCGCGCTCGGCCTGCTGGAAGGCGGGCGCGAGGGCGCCAAGGCGGCGCTGGACCGCTTCTGGCGCGCGCTGGGCGCCAAGTTCGCCGTGTCGCCCTTCCGCTCCTCGCCGGTGGAGAAGGCGCTGTGGGGCTGGGACCTCAGCTACAACGTGGGTTGGAACGCCTTCGAGACGGTGACGCGTATGCTGTCGCCCTACCAGCTCAACCCCTTCCCGATGGAGTTCAACCCGCTCCGCAAGGCGCTGGACGAATCGCTGGACCTCGCGCGGCTGCGCGGCGACAAGAACGCCATCCGCCTGTTCATCTCCGCCACCAACGTGCGCACCGGCAAGCCCAAGGTGTTCACGCGGCCCGAGATCACCACGGACGCGCTGCTGGCCTCCGCCTGCCTGCCCAACGTGTTCCGCGCCATCGAAATTGATGGCGAGGCCTATTGGGATGGCGGCTACCTGGGCAACCCGGCGCTGTGGCCGCTCTACCACGACCGCCTGGCCTCCGACATCGTGCTGGTGCAGCTCAACCCCCTGCTGCGGCCCGAGCTGCCGAAGACCACGGGCGACATCATGAACCGGCTGAACGAGATCAGCTTCAACGCCTCCCTCATGAGCGAGATGCGGGCCATAGACTTCGTGCAGCGCATGCTGGAGGCCGGCCGGCTGGAGCAGCCGCGCTACCGTCGCCTGTTCCTGCACGCCATCGAGGACGAGGCGCGCATGCGCGCCTTCAAGCTCTCGACCAAGTTCAACGGCGACTGGGACTTCCTCCAGACCCTGCGCGACTACGGCCGCGACGCCGCCGACGCCTTCCTGCGCGACGGCGCGCACAAGATCGGCAAGGAAAGCACGCTGGACATCCAGCGTTACCTGTAGGTAAGCCCGCGCCATGGACACCGGCTTCATCCTGCGAATCGCGCTTTCGGGCATCCTGGCGCTCCTCGGGCTCCTCATGGCCACGCGCATGCACTTCACGCTGTCGTCCGAGACGCTGGGCGTGCTTCTCTTCGCGGGCGCGGTGCTCTTCGCCTACCGCAGCGTCGCGGCCTATTACGACCGGCGCGACGGGGCGTAGACCAGCAGCGCCGGGCGCCCGCGCCGCAGCAGCACGAAGGCGCGCTGGCGGAAGCGCCGGGCCAGGCGCAGCCCCAGCCGCCGGTCGCCCGGCGTGCAGGCGGTCCATTCCAGCCAGGGCGCGTTGCCCGACCATCCCTCCTCCACCGGCCGGCCGCGCAGGGCGCGCAGCAGCCGGGCATGCGCCGCGTCGTTCCACCGGCGCGGCATGGGGTGGCTCATCGGGTTCCAGGCGGTCAGCAGCACGGCCGACGGCGCGCGGTGCCGCGCCAGCCAGGCATCGGCGGAGGGCGATGGCTCGCCGATGCGGGTCGCCACCGGGCCGGCGGCGTAGCGGCTGATGCGGTAGCCGCGGTCCATGGCGGAAGGCATGGTGATTCACTCCTGGCGCGCAGCCGCCACCCCAACCCTGCGCCCGTCAATCCAGCTGGATGATCTGCGCCTTCAGGTAAGCGCTTTCGGGCAGCATCGGATGCACCGGGTGGTCCGCCCCCGCGCCGCCGCTCCACAGGATGCGCCCGGTGCGCCGGGCACGGAACAGCCCCTCGGCGACGGACAGGAAGAAGGCCCCCGCCTCGGCATGGTGCGAGCAGGAGGCGATGAACAGGAACCCGCCCGGCTCCACCAGCGCCGCCGACAGCCGCGCCAGCCGGGCATAGGCGCGCAGCGCGTTCGGGATGTCCTTGCGCGTCTTGGCGAAGGCGGGCGGGTCGCTCACCACCACGCCGAAGCGCCGGCCCTCCGCGCCCAGCCGCTCCAGCGCCTCCATCGCGTCGCCGCGGATCGCCCCGGGCGCGGGCAGGCCGTTGGCGGCGGCGGAGGCGAGCGCCAGGTCCAGCGCAGGCTGCGAGCGGTCGAGCAGCGTCACGTGG
>JALHNW010000325.1 GCA_022843345.1 Rubritepida sp.
CGACCGGCACCTTCCTGCGCGGCGTGATCCACATCGGCGACGTGCGGCTGCCGGCGGGGCGGGCGGGCGAGGCGCCCTCCGTGGGCCTGGCGCTGGCCTTCGAGCGGCTGGGCCTGCCGCTGGCCCGGCTGAAGACCGGCACGCCCCCGCGGCTGGACGGCCGCACCATCCGCTGGGACGCGCTGGAGATGCAGGCGGGCGACGCGGTGCCCGAGCCGCTGTCGGCGATGACGGCGCGCATCGAAAACCGGCAGGTGGCGTGCGGCATCACCCACACCAACCTGCGCACCCACGCCATCATCCGCGACAACCTGCACCGCTCGGCCATCCATGCCGGGCACATCACCGGCGCCGGGCCGCGCTACTGCCCCAGCGTGGAGGACAAGGTGGTGCGCTTCGCCGGCAAGGAGCGCCACCAGGTCTTCCTGGAGCCGGAGGGGCTGGAGGACCACACGGTCTATCCCAACGGCATTTCCACCAGCCTGCCGGAGGAGGTGCAGCGCGCGATGATCGGCAGTATCGCCGGGCTGGAGGAGGCGGTGATCCTGCGCCCCGGCTACGCCATCGAGTACGACCACGTGGACCCGCGCGCCCTGCGGCCCACGCTGGAATGCCGCGCCTCGCCCGGCCTGTTCCTGGCAGGGCAGGTGAACGGCACGACCGGCTACGAGGAGGCCGCGGCTCAGGGCCTGCTGGCCGGGGTGAACGCGGCGCACCGCGCGGGCGGGCGCGCCGAGCCGCCCGCGGTGCCCGGTCGCGGCGAGGCCTACATGGGCGTTCTGGTGGACGACCTGACGCTGCACGGCGTGACCGAGCCCTACCGCATGCTGACGGCGCGCGCCGAGCACCGCCTGTCGCTGCGCGCCGACAATGCCGGGTTCCGGCTGGCGGACCATGGCGACGCCTGGGGCTGCGTCGGCCCCGTGCGGCGCGCGGCCTGGGCCGGCTTCCGCGATGCCTGCCTCACGGCGATGGCGCGGGCGCAGGCGGAGGACGCGACGCCCTCCCAATACGCGGCCGCCGGCATCGCGGTGAACCAGGATGGCCAACGTCGCAGCCTGTTCGAGGTGATGGGGCTGCCATCCGCCCCCGCCGCGTCCCGCATCGCGCCCTGGCTGGACGCGCTGCCGCCGCGCGTCCGCGACTGGCTGGAGGCGGAAGCGCTCTACGCCCCTTACCTGGGCCGGCAGGCCCGCGAGCAGGCCTGGGTGGCGCGGGAGGAAGCGACCGCCATCCCGGACGCGCTGGACTTCGCGGCCATCGCCGGCTTGTCGAACGAGATGCGGGACCGACTGGCCCGCGCCCGCCCCGCGACGCTGGGCCGCGCCGGCCGCCTCCCCGGCGTCACGCCTGCCGCCATCGCCGCGCTTGCCGTCCACCTGCGGGGTGTTTCACGTGGAACACGCTGAGGGTGTTTCCCGTGAAACAACGGAGCGGCTGCACGCCTACGCGGCGCTGGTCCGCGAATGGAATCCGCGCATCAACCTGGTCGGCCCGCGGGACCTGCCGCGCCTGTGGGAGCGCCACGTGATGGACAGCGCCCAACTCGCCCCCTTGGTGCCGCCCGGCGTGCTGGGGGACCTCGGCTCCGGCGGCGGGCTGCCGGGGCTGGTGCTGGCCATCATGCGCGACGGCCCGGTTCACCTGGTGGAGTCCGACCGGCGCAAGGCCGCCTTCCTCATGGAGGCCGCGCGTCGCCTCGCCCTGCCCCACGTCACCGTCCATCCGAAGCGCATCGAGGATGCCGCGCTCCCGCCGCTGGACGCGTTGACCGCCCGCGCCCTGGCGCCGCTGGTGGAGCTGCTGCCGCACGCCCATCGCCTGCTGGCCCCGGGCGGCGCTGCCGTCTTCCCCAAGGGGCGCGCGGTTGATGCGGAGTTGACGCAGGCCGCCGCGGGCTGGTTGATGCGCGTGGAGCGCCTGCCCAGCGCCACCGACCCCGACTCGACCATCCTGCGACTGACCGAGGTGCGCCCTGCCTGACGCGAAGCCCCGCCGCATCCTGGCCCTCGCCAACCAGAAGGGTGGCGTGGGCAAGACCACGACCGCGGTGAACCTCGCCGCCGCACTCGCCATCCGCCACAAGGTGCTGCTGGTGGACATGGACCCGCAGGGCAACGCCTCCACCGGCCTGGGCCTGGCGCGGCCCGACCGCGCCCCCGGCACCCACGCCCTGCTGACCGAGGGCCGCCCCCTGGCCGAGGTGATGCGCCGCACGGAGGTGCCCAACCTGTCCCTCGTGCCCGCCGACCCCGACCTGGCCGGGGCGGAGCTGGAGTTGGTGGACATGGCCGCGCGCGAGGGCCGGCTGCGGGACGCGCTGGCGGCCGGCGCCGCCGCGCTGGCCGGGGTGGAATGGGTGGTGCTGGACTGCCCGCCCTCGCTCGGCCTGCTGACGCTCAACGCGCTGGTGGCCGCGGAATCCATGCTGGTACCGCTGCAGACGGAGTTCTACGCGCTCGAAGGGATGTCGCAGATCATGCAGACGCTGGAGCGCATCCGCCGCGGCTTCAACCCGGCGCTGCGGCTGGAAGGCATCGTGCTGACCATGTTCGACCGGCGCAACAACCTCTCGGAAGCCGTGTCGAACGACGTGCGCGGCGTCTTCGGCGCGCAGGTCTACGACACGGTGATCCCGCGCAACGTCCGCGTCTCCGAGGCGCCGTCGCACGGCCTGCCGGTGACGCTGTACGACCCTCGCTCGCCCGGGGCCGAGGCCTACGTGAAGCTGGCCGCCGAGCTGCTGCGCCGCCACCGCGCCCGCCTGCGCCAGGAAGCCGCGGCATGAGCCAGAAGCCCCGCGGCCTGGGCAAGGGCCTGTCCGCCCTGCTGGGCGAGGCCACCGCCGCCGCCCCCGCCGCCGGCCTGCGGACGCTCGCCGTCAGCGCGCTGGAGCCCGGCCCCTTCCAGCCGCGCGACGGCATGGACGAGGGCGCGCTGGAGGAGCTCGCCGCCTCCATGAAGGAGCACGGCGTGCTCCAGCCCATTCTGGTCCGCCCGCGCAAGGGCGACGCCCAGCGCTTCCAGATCATCGGCGGCGAGCGGCGCTGGCGGGCGGCGCAGAAGGCCGGGCTGCACGAGGTGCCCGCCCTGGTGCGCGACTTCTCCGACCGCGAGGCGATGGCCGCCGGCCTGGTCGAGAACCTCCAGCGCCAGGACCTCAACGCGCTGGAGGAGGCGGAGGGCTACGGCCGCCTCACCCAGCAATTCGGCCTGACGCAGGACGCGCTGGCGAAGATCGTGGGCAAGAGCCGCCCGCACGTCGCCAACACGCTGCGCCTGCTGAACCTGCCCGAGCGCGTGCGCGACCTGCTGCGCGACGGCGCGCTTTCCGCCGGCCACGCCCGCGCCCTGCTGACCGCGGCGCAGCCCGAGGCGCTGGC
>JALHNW010000326.1 GCA_022843345.1 Rubritepida sp.
CTGGCTGTCCTCCCCCGGCGTCGGCGCGGCGTCGTCCAGCAGGGCGGCCACGCAATCCGGTTCCGGCCGGCGGGCGGCGGCGGTGATGGCGGCGCGCAGCGGCGTCTGGGGCGCCGTGTCGGCGAGGGCGGCGAAGGGGGTGGGCATGGCGGCCTCCGGGGGAGACGGCAGGCTAGGGGCGGCGCTGGCGGATATCGAGCGGGATCTTGGCGAGTTGGCCGTGGGATTCACGGCGATTCGGGGTTAAGGGCGTGGATCATGCCCCTGCCCGATCCCACCGACCGCCGCATCCTCGCCCTGCTCCAGCGCGAGGGGCGCATCACCAACGCGGAGCTGGCCGAGCGGATCGGCCTGTCGCCCACCGCCGCCTCGGAGCGCATGCGGCGGCTGGTGCGGGAGGGCTTCGTCACCGGCTTCGGCGCGCGGCTGGACCCGGGGAGGCTGGGGCTGGGCCTGCTGGTCTTCGTGGAGGTGCTGCTGGACAAGACGACGCCCGACGTCTTCGACCACTTCGCTGCCGCGGTGCGCCGCGCGCCAGAGGTGCTGGAATGCCACATGGTGGCCGGCGGCTTCGACTACCTGCTGAAGGCGCGGGTGCGCGACATGGCCGCCTACCGCGCCTTCCTGGGCACGGTGCTGCTGGGCCTGCCCGGGGTGCGCGAGACGCGGACCTACGCGGTGATGGAGGAGGTGAAGGCCGAGGCGCCGCTGCCGGTGTGAGGGGAACAGGTGGAGCAGGGCCCGGGCGGCCTGCGGGGTGATCCGCAAGGCGGTGGGCCTCGCGGCCACGTCGCGGCGTGAGCCGCGGCAGGCCTCGATGGGACCGGCCGCCCGCGCCGCCGCGCGGCGGCGGCATCGTCAGGGCACGGCGGCCAGCAGCAGGAAGATGGCGAAGATCACGAGGTGAATCGCCCCCTGGAGCACCGTCGTGCGCCCGGTGCCGAGCGTCAGGGTGCTCACGAAGAGCGTGAGCACCAGCAGCACCGTGTTCTCCGCCGAAAGGCCGAGGACGAGGGGCTTGTCGAGGATCAGGACCAGGAAGGCGACCGTGGGGATCGTCAGGCCGATGCTCGCGAGGGCGGAGCCGAGGGCCAGGTTCAGCGCGCCCTGCACCCGGTCGCGCATCGCCGCCGTCACCGCGGCGATCCCCTCGGGCAGGAGGACGACCGCCGCGATCGTCACCCCGACCACGGCATGCGGCAGGCCGGCCGCGGCGATGCCGGCCTCCAGCGGGTGGGACAGGGCCTTCGCCAGCAGCACGACCACGATCAGGGCCAGGGGCAGCAGCGCGGCGCCGAGTGCCGCCATCCGGCCCGTCGGCGCGCCGTGCCCCCCGCCCCCCGCTCCCCCGCCGCCGTCCAGGAAGTAGTCCCGGTGCTTCACCGTCTGCACGAAGACGAAGGTGCCGTAGAGGATGAGCGAGGTCACGCCGACGACCAGCAGCTGCACCGGCGCGTAGCTGGGGCCACGCACCGCCTGCGTGTGGTTCGGCAGGATGAGCGTGACGACGGCGAGGGTGCCCAGGACGGCCAGCGCCGCCGCCGCGCCGTCCAGCCGGAAGCGCTGCTCGCCGTACCGCTGGCCGCCGAGGACGAGGCAGAGCCCGACGACGCCGTTCAGGACGATCATGACGGCCGAGAACACGGTGTCCCGCGCCACCGCCTCGCTCCCTGGCGAGCCGGAGAGCATGAGGGAGACGACGAGGGCGACCTCGATCACCGTCACCGCGAGGGCGAGCAGGATGGACCCCAACGGCTCGCCGATGCGCAGCGCCAGGACATCGGCGTGGCGGACGGCCGCGAAGACCGCACCCAGGAGCAGGGCGGCGGCGAGCAGGAGGAGCGGCGCGGAGTGGTCGAGGTCGAGGACGCCCGCGTGGTCCAGCCCGAGGAGGGCGGCCCCCGCGACCGGCAGGGCCCAGGACCAGGCGGGCGTCGTCCCGGATGCGCCCGGGCTCATCGGCGCGCGCGCGGCATCATGGCCGCGTCATCCCCGCGACGAACTCGTCGTCCCCCGTGCGCGTCATGAAGGCCGGGAGCCCGAGCGGCTGCCGGCGATCGGCCGGCAAGGCAGGCTTGTAGGGCCGGTCGCCGCGCCGCCGCCGGAAGTCGGCCCTCGCCGCGTCCCGCAACGCGGGATCGGTCAGGAGGTCGAAGCCGGCGGCGGCCAGGATGCGGGCGGTGTTGAGCGAGGCCTTGTCGCCGATGGACATGCCGCCGCAGGCCGTCACCGGCCAGGTGTGCAGCCCGATGCCGAGCGGCAGGGTGGGCCAGCCGAAGACGCCGACGGGCGCGACGTGGCTCACCTCCCCCACGTCGGTGGAGCCGCCGGCCGAGACGTCCTCCATGAAGGGCAGCGGGCGGGTCGCCATGCCCGCCTCCGCCACGCCCATCCCGCGCTGGCAGGCGCGGGCGAAATCCTGCTCCTCCGGCGTCCACTCGATGGGCACGGCCGCGAGGTGGCGGTGCATCAGGCGCGCCAGCGGCTCGTTCGGCAGCAGGTCGTGGGTGCCGTAGAAGTGGATCACCTCGGCCCGCGTCTGGGTCGCGGTGGCGGCGCCCCCGGCGACCTGGCGGATCCATGCCGTCAGCGCCTCGACCTTCGCGCGGTCGGCGTCGCGAAGGTTGATCCAGACCTGCGCGAAGTCGGGCACGACGTTCGGGGCGACGCCCGCCTGCTCGTAGATGTAGTGGATGCGCGCCGAGGGCTCGACGTGCTCGCGCATCATCTGGACGCCGATGCCGAACATCTCCGCGGCCTTCACGGCGCTGCGCCCTTCCCATGGCGCGAAGCCGGCATGGGCCGGGCGGCCGTGGAACAGGATCTTCAGCTTGTCCACGGCGGTGAGGCGGACCACGCCCGCGCCGGCGACGGGGGCGGGATGCCAGGCCAGCACCGCGTCGAGGTCGTCGAACAGGCCGTCGCGGGCCATGTAGACCTTCGCGCCCTCCGTCTCCTCGGCCGCGCAGCCATACACGCGGATGAGCCCCGGAGTGCCGGCGTCCTCCATCAGGCGCTTCAGGGCCAGCGCCCCGCCCGTGCAGCCCGCGCCGAGCATGTTGTGGCCGCATCCATGCCCGGCCCCGGTCGGGCCCGGCGCCCGGCGGGGCTCCGCCGCGTTCCCGAGGCCGGGGAGCGCGTCGTATTCCGGCATGTAGCCGACGGCGCCGCCGCCGCTGCCCTGCCGCCACTCCGCGACGAAGGCGGTCGGCACGCCGGAGGTGCCGCGGCTGGCGACCCGGAACCCGGCCGCCTCCAGCTCGCGCAGGTGGGCCGCGGCCGACCTCACCTCGACAAGGCCGAGTTCGGCGTTGGCCCACACCTCGCGGGAGATGCGCAGGATGGCGCCGCGCGCGGCCTCGACGGCGCGGGCCGCC
>JALHNW010000327.1 GCA_022843345.1 Rubritepida sp.
GACTGGCGCGCGGGCAACCGCGCCACCATGGCCGGCCGCGCCCAGGCCGCGCGCGCCGCCCTGGCCGGCTTCCAGGTGGACGCGCTTGGCGGCTACTTCGCCTACCTGCGCCTGCCCGACGCGGCGCCGGACGCGATCGCCGCCGCCGAGCACCTGGCCGCCCGCAACGGCCTGCTCACCCTGCCCGGCCCCTTCTTCGGCCCGGGCCAGGAACGCCACCTGCGCCTGGCCTTCGCCAATGCCGAGGCGGAGCGCCTCGCCGAACTGCCGGCGCGGCTGCGCTTCAGCTGAGCCAGGGTTCCAGCACGCCCCGCCCCTGCGCAAGGGCATAGGGCCCGCGCGGCAGGTATTCGCCCGACCCGGGCTGCGCCGTCACCACGTCGCCCTCCATCACCACCTCGCCCCGGCGCAGCACCATCACCGGCCAGCCGGTCACCGCGCGGCCTTCGTAGGGGGTGTAGTCGATGGCGTGCTGCATGGCGGCGTTGGAAAGCACGCGCTCCGCCTTCGGGTCCCACAGCACGCAGTCGGCATCGGCGCCGATGTGCAGGCTGCCCTTGCGCGGCCAAAGCCCCATCACCTTCGCCGGGTTGGCGGACACCAGCCGCACGAACTCCTCCGGCGCGATTCGCCCGGCGGCCACCCCTTCGCTGAACAGCAGCGGCAGGCGCGCGGCGATGCCGGGGATGCCGTTGGGCACCTGGTCGAAGGGCGCGTCCGCCCCGTTCGCCCGCTTCCCATGCGGCCCGTCGAACGAGAAGCCGCAATGGTCGCTGCTGACCACGTCCAGCACGCCGCGGCGGATCATCGCCCAGACGCGCCCATGCTCCGCCTCGTCGCGCGGGGCGGGCGAGCACATGAACTTCGCGCCCTCGAACCCCTCGCGCGCCATGTCGGACGCGGTCAGCGCCAGGTATTGCGGGCAGGTCTCGCCCCACACCCGCACGCCGCGCGCCTGGGCGCGGGCGATCTCCTCCGCGGCCTCCGCGCAGGAGACGTGGAAGACCTGGATCGGCTGGTCCATCATCTCGGCCAGCGCGATGGCGCGGTGCGTCGCCTCGCGCTCCACGATGGCGGGCCGCGCCAGGGCATGGGCGTGCGGCGCCACGATGCCGGCGGCCTTCAGCGCGGCGATGCGGTGGTTGATCGCGTGGAAGTTCTCGCAATGCACCGTCACCAGGCAGCCGTTGCGCCGGGCGGCCGCCAGCACCTGGAGGTAGCCCGCATCGTCCAGCACCAGCGGGTCATAGGTCAGGAAGACCTTCAGCGAGCGCACGCCCTGGCGCACCAGCTCGGGGATCTCGCGCTCCAGCACCTCGGGCGTGGGGTCGGTGATGATCTGGTGGAAGGCGACATCCACCATGGCGCGCTCCGCGCGGCGCCTCTGGTCGGCGAAGCGCTCCAGCACGCCGCCCCCCTTCCATTGCGGCACGAAGCACACCACGCTGGTGGTGCCGCCGGCGAGCGCCGAGCGGGACGCGCTCTCGAAGCTTTCCTCCATCACCGTGCCGTCAGGCGAGGGTTCCTCGATGTGGCAGTGGCTGTCCACGCCGCCGGGCATCAGCCACAGCCCGTCGGCCTCGATCACCCGCCGCGCCTCGGGCAGGCTGGCCGCCACCGCCGCCACGCGCCCGCCCTGGATGCCGAGATCGGCGCGCTGCATCCCCTCCGCCGTCACCAGCGTCGCGCCGCGGATCACCACGTCCAGCATCGTAACCTCCCCCGAGCTTCCGGCGCCGAGCGTCGGGCTTGATCCACCGCAAGGCAAGGCGGGCGGGGGAGCGGTTATGGTGCCGCCATGGACCTCGCCGCCTACGCAACGGCCAACCTGCCGCGCTACACGTCATACCCCACGGCGCCGCACTTCGTGCCGCTGGCGGCCGACGACCATGCCCGCGCCCTGGGCCGCATCGGCGCGGGGGATGCGCTGTCGCTCTACATGCACGTGCCGTTCTGCCACGCGCTGTGCTGGTATTGCGGCTGCCACACCACCGTCACCCGCTCCGACGAGCGGATCGAGCGCTACGCCCTCGCCCTGCTGGCCGAGGCGAAGCTGCTGCACGCCGCCCTGCCCGCCGCGCATGGCCCGGTGACGCAGCTGGCATTGGGCGGCGGCACGCCCTCCGCGCTCGGCGCGCAGCGTCTGGCCGGGGTGGTGCGCCACCTCAAGCGCCTGTTCCCCTTCGCCCCGGGCGCCGAGCTGTCCGTGGAGCTGGACCCGCGCACGCTCACGCAGGACGTGGTGGACGCGCTGGCCGAGGCCGGCTTCAACCGCGCCTCGCTGGGCCTGCAGGACGCCAACCCCGAGGTGCAGGAGAAGATGGGCCGCATCCAGCCCGTCGAGTAGGTCGCCGAGGCGATGCGCCGCCTGCGCGCCGCCGGCATCGCGCGCATCAACCTGGACATGATGTACGGCCTGCCGACCCAGACGGTGGCCCACGTGGAGGAGACGGCGCGCGTCGCCGCCGCCCTGCGCGCCGACCGCGTCGCCGCCTTCGGCTACGCCCACGTCCCCTGGATGAAGCCCGCCCAGCGGGCCATCCGCGGCGAGGACCTCCCCGGCGCGGCCGCGCGCATGGAGCAGGCCGCCGCCGCCCATGCCGCACTGTGCGGCGCGGGCTACGCCCCCATCGGCCTGGACCACTTCGCCCTGCCCGACGACCCCATGGCGCGGGCCGCCGAAGCCGGCACGCTGCGCCGCAACTTCCAGGGCTACACCACCGACACGGCCCCCGTGCTGCTGGGCCTCGGCTGCTCCGCCATCGGCGAGACGCCGGAGGGCTTTGTCCAGAACATCGCGGACGAGCGCGGCTGGGCCGCCGCGGTGGAGGCCGGCATCCTGCCCGTCTCCCGCGGCCTCGCGCTTTCCGAGGATGACCGCATCCGCCGCCGCGCGATCGAGCGCGTGATGTGCGACCTGCGGCTGGACCTGGCGCCCCTGCCCCTGTGCGTCCGCGCCCAGGCCCTGCCCGGGCTGCGGGCGCTGGCGCGCGACGGGCTGGTGGCGCTGGAAGGCGACGTGGTGCGGGTGCGCGAGCCGGGACGCCGCTTCCTGCGCCACGTCGCCGCCTGCTTCGACGCGAAGCTGGGCACCGGCAGCGGGCGGCATTCCGCGGCGGTGTGACGCGGCGCCCGTCCGGTGTAGCATCGTCCCGCGCCAGCACCGGGAACCGCACAATGGCCCATGCCGATGACCGCGGCCTGCCGCTGTCCAGTGCCTCCGACACCGCCGCCGCGCGGTACCGGGAGGGCGTGGCGCTGCTGCTGGCCACCTGGCCCGGCGCGGCCGAGGCGCTGGATGCGGCCATCGCCGCCGATCCCGGCTTCGCCCTCGCCCATGCCGCCCGCGCCCGGCTGCACGCCAT
>JALHNW010000328.1 GCA_022843345.1 Rubritepida sp.
GCGCCGGCACCCGTGGCGCGCGGGCCGGCTGCGGCGTCGGCGGAGCCGTTCGGCGGGCTGCCCTTGTGGTGCGTGCTGGTCTTCCTGTCGGGCTACGTGATCGTGGCGCTGGAGATCGTGTGGGTGCGGATGCTGGGGCAGTTCGGCCAGTACCACGCCTACCTGTTCCCCACCGTGCTGGGCGTCTTCCTGCTGGCCGACGGCGCGGGCATGGCGCTGGCCGCGCGCATGGTGCCCCGCATGGAGGACCCACGCCCGGCCTTCTTCCTCACCCAGGGGCTGGGCTTCGCGCTGGGCGCGCTGCTGCTGGGCGTGCTGTGGTGGGCCATCGGCGTGCCCCCGCTGCGCGACGCGATGGGCGTGGATTTCGACCGCTTCGGCGGGCGCGAGATCGCGCTGTCCACGCTGGTGATCGTGCTGGTGGTCGCACCCCCCTCCTTCGTCATCGGCATGACCTTCCCCTTCGTGCAGCGCGCGGTGCAGCAGGACCTAGCCAGCGTCGGCGCGCGGGTGGGGTGGGTGCAGCTGGCGAACATCCTGGGCAACGCGGCGGGCTCCATCCTCACGGGGCTGGTGACCTTCCATTGGCTGGGCACCGCGGGGACGCTGCGGCTGCTGGCCGCGCTGTCGCTGCTGCTGCTGCTGTTTTGGCTGGTGCAGAGCCGCGTGGCCCGCTTACCGATGCTGGCGCTGGCCGGGGTGACGGCGCTGGTGCTGGTCGCCACCCCGTCCAACGCCGCCTTCTGGGCGCGCATGCACGGCATCACCGCGCCCACGCTGACCGCCTGGGGCGAGGACCGCTCGGGCGTCGTGCTGTACCGCGAGCGCGCGACGCTGCCGCGGCGCGAGGATGGGCGCTTCTTCATCATGGGCCACGGGCAGGGCTTCGTGCCCTTCCTGGACACCCACATCCTGCTGGGGATGCTGGGGCCGCTGCTGCACCCCGCGCCGGAGCGGGTGCTGGCGATCGGCGTCGGCTCGGGCGGCACGCCCTACGGCGCCACCGTCAGCCCCGCGACGCGCGAGGTGCGCGCGATCGAGCTGATCGCCCCCGTGCTGGACGCGCTGGGCGAGATCGCACGCGAACGGCCGGACGGCCCGGTCGCCGCCCTGCTGGCCGACCCGCGGGTGCGGCTGGAGCACGGCGACGGCCGGCGCGCGCTGACCCGCGGCGAGGGGCGCTACGACGTGATCGAGGCGGACGCCATCCGGCCGCAATCATCCCATTCGGGGCTGCTGTACTCGGCGGAGTTCCTGGCGCAGGTGCGCGCGCGCCTGGCGCCGGGCGGGCTGTACGTGCAGTGGGCGCCGACCTGGCGGGTGGTGGACACCTTCGCGGGCGCCTTCCCCCATGCCGTGCTGCTGACGCCGGTGCAGGTGATGATCGGCTCCGACCGGCCGATCGCGCTGGACCAGCCGGCGCTGCTGGCGCTGCTGCGCCGGCCGGAGGTGATGGCCTTCGCCCGCCGCGGCAACCCCCAGGCGGGCGACCTGGGGAAGCTGGTGGACGGGCCGGTGACGCGCTGGACGCCCGAGAGCCCGCGGGTGCCGCCGCCGCTGACCGACATGATGCCGCGCGACGAGTTCTTCCTGAACCACCTGCACCTGGATTCGTGGCGGCCGCGGGACGCGCCGCGGTAGCGGACGCGGCGCACCATTCCAGGACCAACGCCGCCCAAGGGGGATGCGGCCGCGTCGCTTGCGCGTTCGCTGGCGCCAGCGCCAGCTACGGGCGGCCGCCGGCCCCCTTCAGCGGGGCCGAAGCCCAGCCCGCGGATGCGGGCGCCCGGCGTAGCCGCGGCCACCGGCCGCGGCGATGAGGGCGCAAAAAACAACGACCGCCGCAGGCGCTCAGCTGGCCACCATCAGGAAGGGCGGCGGGGGCGCGATGTCCAGGATGACGTTGCGCACGCCCGGCACGTCCTCCGCCAGCACGCGCAGCGCCTGGCCGACCTCGGGCGAATGGGCGAAGCCGCTGATCGTCACCTCGCCGCCATGCACCTGCGGGTAAATGTAGTTGCGGTCCACCCAGGGCTGCTCGCGCAGGCGGCGGTTCAGCTCCTCGCGGATCGCGGCGTCCGTGGCGGCGGTGTCCGGCGGGCTTTCCGCCAGCAGCGCCTTCACCAGGTCGGCGCGCGAGACGACGCCCAGCAGCACGCCCTCCTCCACCACCGGCAGGCGGCGGATGTTGTGCTTCTCCATCAGCGCGGCGGCGGCCTCCACGCTGGTGCCCGGGGTGATGGTGGTGACGGACTTGGTCATCACGTCGCGCACGTACCGGCCATGCGCGCGGGCGTAGCGGGCGGCCTGGCTGCCCAGGTCGCTGAACATGCGGGCGAGGAAGCCCGGCTTCTCGTCCCGCGCGGCGGCGAGGCGGCGCATGAGGTCGCTTTCCGTCACCAGCCCCAGCAGCGTGCCGGCGGCGTCGGTGACGGGGGCGCCGGAGATCCCGCGCTCGGACAGCAGGGCGGCCAGCGCGGCCACTGGCATGTCGGGGCGCACCGTCACCACCTGGCGGGTCATCACGTCACGGGCGATCATCGCGGTCCTCCATCTCGATGCCCGGGATGGTGACAGGCCGGTCATGCGCCCGCCTTGATGCGCCTCAAGCCTCCGCGAAGGCCTGGGAGCGGACGAGGCGCGCGTAGAGGCCGCCCATCGCCACCAGCTCGGCATGCGTGCCCTGCTCCACCGCGCGGCCATCCTCCATCACCACGATGCGGTCCGCGTCCTTCACGGTGGCGAGGCGGTGGGCGATCACCAGCGTCGTGCGGCCCTGGCGCAGCCGGGCGAGCGCTCCCTGGATGGCGGCCTCGTTCTCCGTGTCCAGCGCGCTGGTCGCCTCGTCCAGCAGCAGGATGCGCGGGTTCCGCAGCAGGGCGCGGGCCAGGCTGATGCGCTGGCGCTGCCCGCCCGACAGCACGCCGCCGCCCGAGCCGAGCGTCGTGTCGTAGCCCTGCGGGAGGGCGGCGATGAAGCCGTGCGCGCGGGCCGCGCGGGCGGCGTCCTCCACCTCGGCGCGCGTGGCGCCCGGGCGGCCGCACAGGATGTTGGCGAGCGCGGTGTCGTCGAAGATCACCGCCTCCTGCCCCACATAGGCGATGGCGTCGCGCAGGCTCCCCAGCGTCACGTCCTGGATGGGCGCGCCGTCCACGGTGATGCGGCCCGCGGTGGCGTCGTGCAGGCGCGGCAGCAGCGCGATGGCGGTGGACTTGCCGGCGCCCGACGGGCCGACCAGGGCGACGGTCTGCCCAGGCGCGGCGGTGAAGGAAAGGCCTTCCAGCGCGGCCTCGCCGCGGCCGGCGTAGCGGAAGCCGACATCCTCGAAGGCCACGCGCCCCGGGCCGGGCGGCAGCGGCGCG
>JALHNW010000329.1 GCA_022843345.1 Rubritepida sp.
GACCTTGGTCTGGATCGCCGCCGGCGAGGCTTCGGGCGACGTGCTGGGCGCGCGCCTCGTCGCCGCGCTGAGGCGGCGCGAGCCCACGCTGCGCTTCGCGGGCCTCGGCGGCGAGCACATGGCGGCCGAGGGCGTCCCAAGCCTGTTCCCCATCGCCGAACTCGCGGTGATGGGGCTGCTGGAGGTGCTGCCGCAGATCCGCAACCTGTCCCGCCGGTTGGACGAGGCGGCGGCCGCCATCGCCGCGGCGCGGCCGGCGCTTCTGGTCACGATCGACAGCCCGGGCTTCACCCTGCGCCTCGCCCGGCGCGTCAGGCCGCTCGGCATTCCGGTGGTGCACTACGTGGCGCCCCAGGTCTGGGCCTGGCGGCGCGGGCGGGTGCGCAAGATCGCGCAGGTGGTGGACCGCATCCTCGCCCTGCTGCCCTTCGAGGCGCCGTTCTTCGAGAGCGCCGGCATCCCGGTGGATTTCGTCGGCCACCCGATCCTGGAAAGCGAATCCGCGCGGGGGAACGCCGCGCGCTTCCCGCTGGACCGGCCGGGGCTGGCGGTGCTGCCCGGCTCGCGCCGCGGCGAGGTGGCGCGCCACCTGCCGATCTTCCGCCAGGCGCTGCCCGAGGGCTACACGCCCGTCGTCGCCCTGGCCGGCACCGTGGCCGAGGAGGTGCGCGCCGGCACGGCGGACTGGGGCGCGCGCTACGTCCGCACGCCGCTGGAGAAGGCCGACGCGCTGGCCGCCTGCCATGCCGGCCTGATCAAGTCCGGCACGTCGAGCCTGGAGGCGGCGGTGGCGGCCCTGCCGCACGTCGTCGCCTACCGCATGAATCCCGTCACCGGCTGGCTGGCGCGGCGGCTGGTGAACCTGCGCCACGCATCCCTGGTGAACCTGCTGGCGGAGCGCGAGGTGGTGCCCGAATGCCTGCTGGAGGAATGCACCCCCGAACGCCTGCGCGCCGCGCTGCGCCCGCTGCTGGACGATGCGGCCGCGCGTGAACGCCAGCAGGCCGGCTTCCGGCAGGCGCTGGACCGCCTTTCCCCACCCCAGGGCCTGCCGAGCGAGGCGGCTGCCGAGGCCGTGCTGCGGATGCTAGGGTAGCCCCATGCTCGAACTCCGCGGCATCACCCGGCGCTTCCGCATCGGCCCGACCGAGCGGCAGGTGCTGCACGGCATCGACCTGGACCTGCATGGGGGGGAGCTGGTGTCCATCATGGGCGGCTCGGGCTCGGGCAAGACGACCTTCATGAACATCCTGGGCCTGCTGGACCGCCCCTCCGACGGCACCTACCGCATCAAGGGCGAGGACGTGCTGCGCGCCAACCCGGACGCGCAGAGCCTGATGCGCAACCGCATGATCGGCTTCGTATTCCAGCAGTTCTTCCTGATGCCCAGGCTCAGCGCCTGGCGCAACGTGGCGCTGCCGCTGATGTACCGCGGCACGCCGGAGGGCGAGGCGCGGCGGCGCTCGGAAGCCATGCTGGCCCGCGTCGGCCTGGCGCAGCACCTGGGCCACATGCCCAACATGCTTTCGGGCGGGCAGAAGCAGCGCGTGGCCATCGCGCGCTCGCTCGTCACCGAACCGGCGCTGCTGCTGGCCGACGAGCCGACCGGCGCGCTGGACCCCACGGTGAGCCGGGAGATCATGGCGTTGTTCGAGGAGATGAACCGCGAGCTGGGCGTGCTGGTCGTCATCATCACGCACGACCCCGGCGTGGCGGCGCGCTGCCGGCGGCGGCTGACCCTGGTGCAGGGCCGGCTGCTGGAGGAGCACCAGGTGGAGGCGGCATGATGCGCCCCGATACACGCCTCCGGGCATCCGCCGTCCAGCGACCGGGGCGGGCATGATCCGCCAGACGCTCATCGAGGCCGCCGGCAACCTGCTGGCCGTCTGGAGCCGCTCGGTGCTGGCGCTGATCGGCATCGTGGTCGGCGCGGGCGCCGTCATCGCCATGCTGCACGCGGGCGCCATGGCGCGGCAGGAAACCATCCGCCAGTTCCGCCAGATGGGCACCGACACGCTGGTGCTGCGCGCCGATTCAAACCAGGGCATGGGAAATTTCCGCCTGGGCGACATCGAATCCGTGCCCGCCCAGGTGCCCCTGGTGCGCGAGATCGCACCCTTCATGATCGGCGGCGGCACCATCGGCTACGAGGGGCGCAGCCGCAACGCCGGCTTCCTGGGCGTGACGGCGGATTTCGCCTCCGTCGCCCGCCTGCCCCTGGCCGAGGGCCGCTTCCTGTCCCCCTTCGACCGGTTCGAGCTGCTGGCCGTGGTGGGCAGCGACCTGGCGCGCCAGCTTTCCACCCCCTTCGCGCCGCTGCGCGTGGGCAGCGAGATCCGCGTCTCGCGCTACGTCTTCACCGTCGCCGGCATCCTGGAGCCGGCGATGATGAACCCCATGCTGCCGGTGGACGTGAACGGCACGCTGTTCCTGTCCCTGCCCAATGCGCGCCGCGTCATCTCCATGCCCTCGCTCTCCATGGCGGTGGCGCGCATGGCCCCGGACGCGGACCCGGAGGTGGTGACGCCCATGCTCCAGCAGCACCTCGGCCCGGGGCTGCGCGATTCGCGGCTGAGCATCATGTCGGCGCGCCAGCTCATCGCCGGCATGAACAGCCAGGTGCAGCTTGTGGCCATGCTGCTGGGCGCGGTCGGCTCCATCGCGCTGGTGCTGGGCGGCGTGGGCGTGATGAACATCATGCTGATGAGCGTGGCGGAGCGGCGGCGTGAGATCGGCATCCGCCTCGCCATCGGCGCGCGGCGGCGGGACGTGCGGCGGCTGTTCCTGGCCGAGGCGCTGATCCTGTCCCTGCTGGGCGCGCTGCTGGGCGTGGCGCTGGGCTACGCCGGCGGCGTGGGCTTCGCCTGGATGTCGGGGTGGGAGGTGTCCTTCTCGCCGGTCGCCGCGCCGCTCGGGGCGTCCGTGTCCATCGCGGTGGGGGTGTTCTTCGGCTTCTACCCGGCCGTCATGGCCGCGCGGCTGGATCCGATCGAGGCGCTGCGGGCGGAGTGACGGCGGGGTCCGGCAGGGCGATCGGCGGCTCGCCGGTGCGCTGCATCACCCGCGGCATGGGGGCGAAGCGCGTCTCCACCGGCTGGAAGGACGCGCCGCCCACCGGGTCGCGCAGCACCGCGGGCGGGGCGCAGGCGGCGAGCAGCAGCAGGGGCAGGAAGCGCATGGGCGGCAGGCTACCGCCATCGGGCCAGCCTGTCAGCGGCATCGGGATTTCCCTCCCTGGACGGTCCGGTCGAGCCGTCGGATAAGCGAGCCATGACACGGCGTGCACCATTGTGGGTTGTGCCGCTGGCCGGCCTCCTCCTGCCGGCCGGCGCCGCCGTCGCGCAGCCCGCGCCGCGCCCGG
>JALHNW010000330.1 GCA_022843345.1 Rubritepida sp.
GGCGAGGCGTTGCACAGGTTGCCGCCGATGGTGCCCCGCGCCTGCACCTGCCGCCCGCCGACCTGGCGGGACGCCTCGCGCAGCGCGCGGAAGCCGGGCGGCAAGGTCGCGCCGTCGCGCAGCATGGCCCAGGTGGTCAGCGCGCCCATGCGCCAGCCATCGCCCGTGCGCGCCACGCCGCGCAGTTCCGTGACGGCGGACAGGTCGAGCAGGTCCTCGTCGGGCGCGGCGTCCCAGGCGGCGGCGTTGGCGCGCGCGGGGAAGATGTCGGTGCCCCCGGCCAGCACGCGCATGGTGCCCGAAGCCCCCGAAGCACGGATGCGCAGCGCCTCCTCCAGCGTGGCCGGTCGCCGATACTCCGCCAATCCCACCTCCACCTGCCTGCACGCCAGCATGGCGGCGGCCCAGGGGCTTTGACAAGGCGCGGGGGGCATTCCAGCCTCCCGCCATGGCACGCATCCTCATCCGGGGCCTGGGCCTCGTCTTCTCCGGCGACATCGCCGAGCCCGTCCTCGACGCCGATGCGATCCTCGTCGAGGACGGGCGCATCGCCGGCATCGGGCGGGCGGGCGACTTCGACGCGCCGCGGGTCATCGAGGCGCGGGGCTGCGCCGTCATGCCCGGGCTGCTGGACAACCACGTCCACCCCGCCTTCGGCGACTGGACGCCGCGGCAGAACCAGCTCGGCTGGATCGAGGCGATGGTGCATGGCGGCACCACCACCCTCATCAGCGCCGGCGAGGTCCACCTGCCCGGCCGGCCGAGGGACCGCGTCGGCGTCAAGGCGCTGGCCATCGCCGCCCAGCGCGCGTTCCAGAACTTCCGCCCCCTCGGCGCCCGCGTCCTGGCCGGCGCCCCGGTGCCCGAGGGAGAGCTGACGCGCGAGGACTACCGCGAGCTCGGCGAGGCGGGCGTGCGCTGGCTGGGCGAGATCGGCCTGGGGACGGTGAAGGACGAGGCGGAGGTGGTGGACCACGCGACCTGGGCGCGCGAGGCCGGGCTGAACAGCATGATCCATTGCGGCGGTCCGTCCATCGCCGGCTCCAACCTCATGCAGGCGGCGGTAGTCATCGCCGCCGACGCCGACATCGTGGCCCACATCAACGGCGGCCCCACCTCCCTGCCGCAGCGCGCGCTGGAGCAGGTAGTGGCCGGCACGAAGCGCGCCATCGAGGTCGTGCACAACGGCAACCCGCGCAACGCGCTCTTCGTGATGAACCTGCTGCGCGAGATGGGGCGGCTGGACCGGCTGGTGCTCGGCACCGACAGCCCGGCCGGCTCGGGCGTGCAGCCGCTGGGCGTGCTGCGGACCATATCGCTGCTGTGCTCGGTGGGCGAGCTGGACCCGGGGCTGGCCATCGCTGCGGCCTCGGGAAGCGTCTCGCGCTGGCGCGGGCTGGAGGCGGGGCTGATCGCGGTGGGCCGCGCCGCCGACCTGGTGTTCCTGGACGCCCCCGTCGGCGGCGCGGGCGAGGACGCGGCCGAGGCGCTGCTCCTGGGCGAGCTGCCCGGCATCGGCATGGTGATGGTGGATGGCGCAGCGGTCGTCCCCGGCCGCTCGCGCAACACGCCCCCCGCGGCGCGCGTGCCGGAGGCGCTGGCATGATCCGCAAATGGGCCGTGCTGGTGGAGGACACGCTGGAGGAGGCTGGCCAGCCCGTCGCGCCACCCATCCGCCGCGTCGTGGCGATGGCGGTGCTCCGCAACCCCCATGCCGGGCGCTTCGTGGCCGACCTGTCGGACCTGATGGAGCTGGGCGCCACGCTGGGGGCGGAGTTGGCGGCGCGCGCCCTGGCGGCGCTGGGCGGGCCCGCGCAATCCTTCGGCAAGGCGGCCATCGTGGGCGAGGATGGCGAGCTGGAGCACGCGGCCGCCCTGCTGCACCCGCAGATGGGCGCCCCGGTGCGCGCGGCGCTCGGACGCGGCCCCGCGCTGATCCCCTCCGCCAAGAAGCGGGGCGGCATGGGCTGCGCGGTGGACGTGCCGCTGGGGCACAAGGACGCCGCCTTCGTGCGCTCGCATTTCGACGCGATCGAGGCGCGCATCACCGACGCGCCGCGGCGCGACGAGATCCTGCTGTGCCTGGCGCTGACCGATGGCGGGCGGCCCCTGCCGCGCATCGGCGGCCTCGCGGTGGGCGACGTCGTCGGCGAGGACGGGTTGAGGTGACATTCCGTTCATGTGCCGCCATGATGCGGCGATGCCCGTCCTCGCCCTCACCCTGAACGGCGCCGCCGTCGCGCCCGACGCGCCGCCCACCACCACCCTGCTGGACTGGCTGCGCGCCCAGGGGCTGACCGGCACCAAGGAAGGCTGCGCGGAGGGAGATTGCGGCGCCTGCACCGTGGTGATCGAGGACGGGGCCCGCCGCCTGCCGGTGAACGCCTGCCTCTGCGTGCTAGGCCAGCTGCACGGCCGCGCTGTCCGCACCGTGGAGGGGCTGGGCCGCGCGCACCCGGTGGTGCAGGCCATGGCGCAGGGCGGCGCCACGCAATGCGGCTTCTGCACGCCCGGCATCGCCATGGCCGCCTGGGCCTGGACGCGCCAGGGCGGCGACCCCCACTCCGCGCTGGCCGGCAACCTGTGCCGCTGCACCGGCTACCGCCCCATCCTGGATGCCATGGGCGGCATGGCGGATGACGGCGCCGCCGCGCCGGAGGCCGCGCCGGCGAGCGCGCGCTTCGGCGGCTTCCACCTGCCCGCCACGCTGGTCGAGGCGCTCGCCCTGCGCGACGCCCATCCCGGGGCGATGGTGCTGATGGGCGGCACCGACCTGGGCCTGCGCTTCTCCGAGCATCGCGAGCACCCCCCCCTGGTGCTGTGCCTGCTGAACGTGGCGGAGATGCAGGGCGTGCGCGCCACGGCGGAGGGGCAGCGCATCGGCGCGGCGGCGCCCTACGCCGACTGGCTGGCCGCCTGCCAGGAAGACCCCCGCTTCGCCGCGCTGGTGCCCTACCTGGAGCGGCTGGGCTCGCGCCAGATCCGCTCGCTGGGCACGGTGGCGGGCAACCTCGGCACCGCCTCGCCGATCGGCGACGCGCTGCCGATCCTGCTGGCGCTGGAGGCGCGGGTCGAGACGAGCGCGCGCACGCTTCCCGTGGCGGCGTTCCTTGCCGGCTACCGCCGCAACGCGCTGGAGGCGGGCGAGCTGATCGTCGCAATCCACCTCCCCGCCCCGCCGCCCGGCGCGCTGCTGTTCGCGGAGAAGCTGTCGCGCCGCTTCGACCAGGACATCAGCGCGGTGTCGCTCGCCGCCTGCATCACCCTGGCGGACGGCGTGGTGCTGCGCGCGCGCCTGGCCTTCGGCGGCATGGCGGCCACCGTGCGGCGCGCGCCGGAGGCCGAAGAGGCGCTGC
>JALHNW010000331.1 GCA_022843345.1 Rubritepida sp.
GCGGATGCGCGCGGCGTTCGCCTCCTCGCGCAGCGCCGCCTGCGCGATGGCGGCCGCGCGCTCCACGACCGCGGGCGGCGTGCCGGCCGGCGCCATCAGCGACTGCCAGGCCGTCGGCTCGAAGTCGGGCCAGCCGAGCTGCGCGCCCAGCGGCGCGATCTCCGGGAAATCCGGGTGCGCGAGGCGGGACGAGATGCCCAGCGCCCGCAGCCGCCCCTCGCGGATGAAGGGCGCCTGGGGCGGCAGGTTCTCCAGCACCGCGTTGATCCGCCCGGCCAGCAGCTCGGTGACCGCGGGCACCGAGCCGCGGAAGGGGACGTGGGTGCCCGTCACGCCCGCCCGGCGCAGCATCGCCTCCATGGACAAATGCGGATGCGTGCCCACCCCGGCCGAGCCGAAGGTGACGCCGCCGGGCTTGCGCCGCGCCCAGTCCAGGAACTCCGTGGCCGTGCGCGCCGGGTTGGAGGGGTGCACCGACAGCACGTTCGGCACGAGGGCGATCACCACCACGGGCGCCAGGTCGCGCAGCAGGTCGAAGGGCAGGCTGCGGTAGAGGCTGTGGTTGATCGCCGCCGCCGCGGCCGCGACGACGAAGTGCTGCCCGTCGGCGGGGGCGCGCGCCACCGCCTCCATGCCGATGTTGCCGCCGGCACCCGTGCGGTTCTCCACCACGAAGGTGGCGCCGGTGGCCGCCCCCAGGGCCGCGGCGGCGAAGCGGCCCAGCGTGTCCGACGCCCCGCCCGGCGCGAAGGGCGAGACGATGCGCGCGGGGCCGGATGGCCAGGATTGCGCGCTGGCGGGCAGCGCGAGGAGGGGTGCGGCCAGAAGGCATCTGCGCGGGATCATCGCATCATCTCCTTCGCGATCAGCAGGCGCTGCACGTCCGACGCCCCCTCGAAGATCCGCAGCAGGCGCACGTCGCGGAAGAACTGCTCCACCACCGAGCCGCGCATGTAGCCCATGCCGCCGTGGACCTGCACCGCGCGGTCCGCCACGCGGCCCACCATCTCGGAGGCGAAGAGCTTGCAGCAGGCGATGTCGGCGACGAGCGGCCCCTGCGCCTCGCCCGCCGCGTCGAAGGCGCGCGCCGTTTCCAGCACCATGGAGCGCGCGGCCAGCAACTCCGCGCGGCTGTCGGCGAGCTGCGCCTGCACCAGCTGGAACTCGGCCAGCGCCTGCCCGAACTGCCGCCGTTGCTTCGCGTAGGCCAGCGCCTCGTCCAGCAGGCGCTGCGCCTGGCCGACGCAGGTGGTGGCGACGTGCAGCCGGGCGTGGTTGATGCCGCGCATCGCGGTCTTGAAGCCGCCGCCCTCGCGCCCGCCGACCAGGGCGGATTCCGGCACGCGGACCTCGTCGAAATACACCTCCGAGGTGGCGCTGCCGTCCTGGCCCATCTTGCGGTCGGCCGCGCCCATCGTGATGCCCGGGGTGTCGCGCGGGATGATGAAGGCGCTGATGCCCGCGGCGTCGCGCGTGCCCTCCGCCGTGCGGGCCATCACGATCAGCACCTGCGCCTGCCGGGCGTTGGTGATGTAGCGCTTGGTGCCGCTGATGACGAAGTGCGCGCCCTCGCGCCGCGCGGTGGTGCGCACGCCGCCCGCGTCGCTGCCCGCCTCCGGCTCGGTCAAACAGAAGGCGGCGGTGGCCTCGCCGCTGGCCATGCGCGGCAGCCATTCGGCGCGCTGCGCCTCCGTGCCGTTGTACAGGATGGGCTGCGAGCCCAGGCCGATGGTGGTGGAGAAGCGGGCGCGGAACACGGCGGATGCGTAGGTGACCTCCAGCATCACCCGCACCTGCTGCTCCATGGAAAGCCCCAGCCCGGCGTATCGAGTGGGGATGGAGATGCCGAACAGCCCCGCCTCGCGCAGCCGCTGCGTGATGTCCTCGGGCAGCGTTTCCTGCCCTTCCAGCCGGGCTTCGGCGGGGATCAGCCGCTCGCGCACCAGGCGGCGGATGCCCGCCAGGTATTCCTCGAAGGCGTCGGCCTGCACCATGCCGTCCATTCGCGTTCCTCCTTCCCGTCTTTCGCGGAAGGCTACGCGTCCGCGCGGATCTTCACAAACCGGAAGGTTGGGCCTGCGATGATGGGGAAACGCAACCGCTTCCAGGACCGCCGCATGCTCCGACTGCCCGCCCTCGCCCTCCTCGCGCTCGCCCTCGCCGGGCCGGCGCTGGCCGCCGGCGCCATCGCCGTGGACGATGACGGCGACGGCCGCTCCAGCGAGATCGGCTACGGCATCTCCACCGGCCATGGATCGCGCGAGGCCGCGGCGCGCGGCGCCCTGGCCGAATGCCGCCGCGCCGGCAACGACGAGTGCCGCGTGGTGGTGCGCTTCGACGCCTGCGGCGCCTACGCCGTCTCGCGCAGCCAGTTCGGCGTGGGCTGGGGCGGGAGCGAGCGCGCGGCCCGCGCCATGGCGCAGGAGGAATGCGGCGGGGATTGCCGCATCGTCGTCTCGGGCTGCGACTGAGGGCTTCCCCCTGCTTGCGGCGCGGCGCGGGGCTTGCGACCCTGCGCGGCGATGAGCGCCTTCGACCTCCGCCTCCCCGCCACGCTGGAGGGCGTCACCACCCTGCAGGACGCGCTGGAGGCGTGGGCGGAGGAGGCCGACATCCCCATGCCGGTGGCCATGCGCCTCGCCCTCGTCGCCGAGGAGATGGCGGCCAACGTCGCCCATCACGGCGCCGGCGCCAGCTTCTTCCGCTGCGAGGTGGCGCCGGGCGCGCTGGGGCTGGACATCGCCTTCACCGATGACGGCCCCGCCTACGACCCGCTGGCCCGCGCCGCCCCCGACACCGCCGCCGCCCTGGATGCGCGCGACCCCGGGGGCCTGGGCATCCACCTGGTGAAGCGGATGACCGTCGGCGCGCGGCACTCGCGCGACGGTGGCATCAACCGCCTCACTTGCACCCTGCCCATCGCCGGATAGACTCCGGCCCGATCCCACACGGAAAGACCTGCCCCATGGACATCACCGAAGCCCAGGAAGCCGGGCGCGCCGTCGCCATCCTGGACGGCCGGCTGGACACCGCCACCGCGCCGATGACGGAAGCCAAGCTGACCGCGCTGCTCAAGCAGGGCGGCGTGATCGCCGACCTGTCGGCCGTGCGCTACGTCTCATCGGCCGGGCTGCGCGTGCTGCTGAAGGCCGCGAAGCTGGCGAAGGAGGGCGGCGTGCCCTTCGCCGTCGTCGGCCTCCAGGCCCCGGTGCGCGAAGTGTTCGAGATCAGCGGCTTCGACAAGATCATCCCGGCCTTCGCCACGCGGGCCGAGGCCGCGGCCGCCTGAGCCACCCCGTCCTCGGCGGGCTGGCGGCGCTGGCCGGGCTCGCCCCTTCGCCCGTGCTGCTGGGGC
>JALHNW010000332.1 GCA_022843345.1 Rubritepida sp.
TCAGCCCTCGCCCTTCGCGCCGCGGGCCGCGGTGGCGGCGATGCCGGCCTGCACCGCCTCGCGCAGCTTGCCGTGCAGCGGCACGTTGCCCGCGACGATGTTGCATTCGGCATAGGCGTCGCCGCCGTCGGGGTCGGTGACGTAGCCGCCGGCCTCCTTCACCATCACCAGCCCGGCGGCCACGTCCCACTTGTTCACGCCCAGCTCCCAATAGCCGTCGTAGCGGCCGGCCGCGGTCCAGGCGAGGTCGAGCGCGGCCGAGCCGAAGCGGCGGATGCCCGAGACCTGCGGCATGAGGCGGGCCAGCGTCTGCACGAACTCGCCCTTGCGGGGGATGGAGGCGAAGGGGATGCCGGTGGCGAACAGCGCTTGGTGCATGTCGCGGCGGCCGGACACGCGGATGCGCCGGTCGTTCAGGAAGGCGCCCATGCCCTTCTCGGCCCAGAACAGCTCGTCGGCGGCGGGGTTGTAGATGACCCCGGCCACGACCTCCGTCTTGTCGTCGGAGATGCGCTTCTCGATGCCCACGCTGATCGCCCAGTGGGGGATGCCGTGCAGGAAGTTGGTGGTGCCGTCCAGCGGGTCCACCACCCAGCGCCATTCCCAGTCCTTGTCGCCGCTCTCCCCGCTTTCCTCCATGAGGAAGGCGAAGCCGGGGCGGGCGCGGGACAGGTCCTCGCGCAGGGACTTCTCCGCGCGCAGGTCGGCCTCGGAGACGAAATCGCCGGGCGCCTTGGACTGGACCTGGAGCTGCTCGACCTCCTGGAAGTCGCGCAGCAGGCGGCGGGAGGCCTTGCGGACCGCGCCGACGACGACGTTGAGCGCGGGCGAGAGGCGGGGCGAGGAGCCGGACATCAGCCCTTCGCGCGCTCCACGTAGCTCGCATCCTCCGTGCGCACGACGATCCTCTCGCCCGCGGTGATGAAGGGCGGCACCATGGTCTTCACGCCGTTGGCCAGCATGGCGGGCTTGTAGGAGCTGCTCGCGGTCTGGCCCTTCACGACGGGGTCGGCCTCGGTGATCTCGAGCGTCACGGTCTCGGGCAGGTCCATGGAGACGGGGTCGCCCTCGATCAGGCGCACGTTCACCACCATGTTCTCCTGCAGGAAGGCCAGGCGGTCGCCCAGGATGGCGTTGGGGACCTGCGTCTGCTCGTAGGTCTCGGGGTCCATGAGGACCAGCATCTCGCCCTCGGCGTAGGAGAAGGTGAACTCCTTGTCCTCGGTGGTCAGCCGCTCGACCGTGTCGGCGGTGCGCCAGCGCTGGTCCTTCTTCGCGCCGGTCTTGATGTTGCGCATGTCCACCTGGATGATCGCGTTCCCCTTGCCGGGGATCATGATGTTCTGCTTCAGGATGGTGTAGCGCTGGCCTTCGAACTCGATGACCATGCCGGCACGCATCTGGTTGGCCTGCATCTTCGCCATGGGCGGCCGCCTTCGTCACTGTGGTGTTGCTGTGAGGGCGGGGGATTACACGCGCCCCGCCCCCAGGGCAAGCCGCCGCCCCCCTTGCGGCGGGCCGCGTTCGTGGGTAGGAACCGCTCCGCTGCTGCCGTAGCTCAGTGGTAGAGCACTCCCTTGGTAAGGGAGAGGTCGAGAGTTCAATCCTCTCTGGCAGCACCATCGCCCCTCAGTAGGGCTCCTTGTCCGGCCGCGCCGCCCAGTCCTGGAAGCCCCGCCACGCCTCCGCCGCCAGCATGCGGCGCATCGGCAGGCGCCTCGCCTCCAGCGGCCGGCGCATCTCCTCGTAGATCGCCGAATCGTCGAAGCCGATCGCCGCCGCCTCGGCATGGCCGTTGCCGTAGGCGATGGAGGATATGCGCGCCCACCAGGCCGCACCCAGGCACATCGGGCAGGGCTCGCAGGAGGTGAACAGCGTGGCGCCCGACAGGTCATGCGTGCCTTCGCGCGCGCAGGCGGCGCGGATCGCCACGATCTCGGCGTGCAGGGTCGGGTCGCGGCCGGGAACGACGTGGTTCGCCCCCTCCCCCAGCACCACGCCGTCGCGCGCCACCACCGCGCCGAAGGGCCCGCCCGCGCTGCCGGCGGCCAGCGCGATGGCCCGGCGCATCATCGTCTCGTCGTCCATGGCCAAGCATTGCATGCCCGGCTGGCATCCAAAACCCAAATGAAAAGCATGAAACGTAATGTTCCGGGGGCGAACCAACGGCAGGGGTGCGCCGTTTTCCCCATGCCGGCGCAGCAAGGGCCGGCGCACCACAGGTTGAGGACAACGCACATGACCAACAAGCAGCAAGGCGGCCAGGGCGGGGGCAACTTCGCGCAGGACCCGCAGCGCGCCTCCGAGGCCGGGCGCAAGGGCGGCCAGATGTCACAGGGCGGCGGCGGCAAGGAATCGAACCCCGGCAACTTCGCCAATGACCGCCAGAAGGCGTCCGAGGCCGGCAAGAAGGGCGGCCAGAACTCCCAGGGCGGGCGCTGACCCCCTGGACGGCGGCGCGGGGCATGGCCAGCTTTGGCGGGCCATGCTCCCAGCGCTCTCCATCCTCGACCAATCCACCATCGTCTCCGGCCGCACCGCGGCGGACGCGATCCAGGAGACGCTCGCCGTCGCGCGCCTCGCGGATGCGCTGGGCTACCGCCGCTACTGGCTGGCCGAGCACCACAACAGCGAGAGCCACGCCGGCTCCGCGCCCGAGATCCTCATCGCCGTCATCGCCGCCACCACGCGGCGCATCCGCGTCGGCTCCGCGGGCGTGATGCTGCCGCACTACAGCGCGCTGAAGGTGGCCGAGCAGTTCCGTGCGCTGGAGGCGATCGCGCCCGGGCGGATAGACCTGGGCCTGGGCCGCGCGCCCGGCAGCGACGGGCGCACCGCGCACGCGCTGAACCCCAACGCCGCCAGCGCCGCCGACCCCGCCCCGGCCCAGGTGCGCGACCTGCTGGGCTGGCTGGGCGCGGGCCTGCCGGAGGGCCACCCCTTCCGCGCCGTGCGCGCCGCACCCGAGGTGGCGACGCGGCCGGAGCCGTGGATCCTGGGCTCCAGCGACTACGGCGCGCAGGTCGCCGCCTTCTTCGGCCTGCCCTACTGCTTCGCGCACTTCATCACCGACGGGCGGGGTGCGGCCGAGGCGCTGGCGCTGTACCGCGAGGGCTTCCGCGGCGAGGCCGCGCCGCACGCCGCCGTCGCCGTCTACGCCCTGGCGGCCGAGACGGAGGCGGAAGCCGACCGCCTGTTCCTGCCGCGCGCCCTGTGGCGGCTGCACCGCGACCGCGGCCACTTCCCGCCCCTGCCCACCTTCGAGGAGGCCCAGGCCCACCCCTGGACCCCGGCCGAGCGCGAGCGGGTGGAGCGCATGCGCGCCACCGCCCTGGTGGGCACCCCCGGCCG
>JALHNW010000333.1 GCA_022843345.1 Rubritepida sp.
CGGCGGCCAAGGCCGCCGCCAAGGCGGCGCTGCGCCGCGCGCTGGAGTCGCCGCGGGTGAAGCTGCTGACGCAGTTCACCGCCATCCCCGACGGGGTGAAGCTGCTGGTCGACCTGCGCGAGGACCTGCTGGGGCTGATGGAGGGCGACCCGCTGCTCCAGGCGCTGGAGGCGGAGCTGAAGACCCTGCTGGCCTCCTGGTTCGACGTCGGCTTCCTGGAGCTGCGCCGCATCGACTGGAACAGCCCCGCGGCATTGCTGGAGAAGCTGATCCGCTACGAGGCGGTGCACCGCATCGAGAGCTGGGAGGACCTGAAGAACCGCCTGGACAGCGACCGCCGCTGCTACGCCTTCTTCCACCCGCGCATGCCGGCCGAGCCGCTGATCTTCGTCGAGATCGCGCTGGTGAAGGGCCTGGCGGGCTCCGTGCAGGCGCTGCTGGACCCCACGGCGGAGGTGATGGACCCCGCGCGGGCGGACACGGCCATCTTCTACTCCATCAACAACTGCCAGCGCGGGCTTGACGGCATCGCCTTCGGCAACTTCCTCATCAAGCGGGTGGTGGAGGTGCTGGGGCAGGAATTCCGCAACCTGCGCCACTTCGCCACCCTGTCGCCCATTCCCGGCTTCATGCGCTGGCTGGAGCGGCAGGAGGACACCCTGCTGACGCCCGAGGAGGGCGAGGCGCTGCGCGGCGCGGCGGGTGCCGCGGCCGGCACCGGCGGGATGGCGGCGCTGCAGATGCTGCTGGCCCGGCAGGACTGGGACCCGGCGACGCTGAAGGCGCTGGAGCCGGTGCTGTGCCGGCTGTGCCTGCGCTACCTGGCGGTGGAGGCCGGCCGCGGCCGCAAGCGCGCGGCGGACCCGGTGGCGCATTTCCACCTGAGCAACGGCGCGCGCATCGAGCGCATCAACTGGCGCGCCGACACCAGCCCGAAGGGCCGGCGCGAGAGCGCGGGGCTGATGGTGAACTACCTGTACGACCCCGAGGCGATCGAGGACAACCACGAGGCCTATGCGGGCGAGGGGAAGCGGGCCGTGGCCCCGGCGCTGCGGAAGCTTGTGAAGGGATGAAACGGCGCTACCCTCGCCCCACCGAGGGAACGCCCGCATGAACCAGCCCACCCCCGCCATCCGCGAGACGGACGCCGCCCGCCGCATCGCGCTGCTGCACGCGATCGAACGCAAGCTGCTCTGGCTCTCGTCGTGGATGATCCACCACGCCAACCACGTCCGCCCCAACCGGGACGGGCTGAAGGTGGGCGGGCACCAGGCCTCCTGCGCGTCGTGCGTCTCCATCATGACGGCGCTCTTCTTCGAGGTGCTGCGCCCGGCGGACCGCGTGGCGGTGAAGCCGCATGCCGGGCCGGTGTTCCACGCCATCAACCTGCTGCTCGGCCGCCAGCAGGCGGCGCGGATGGAGACGCTGCGCCAGTTCGGTGGGGTGCAGCCCTACCCCTCGCGCATGAAGGACGGCGCGGAGGTGGATTTCTCCACCGGCAGCGTGGGGCTGGGGGTGGCGCTCGCCTCCTTCGGCGCGCTGGTGCAGGACTACGTGCGCCTGAAGGGCCTGCACCCCGAGGGTCTGCCCGCCGGCCGGCACGTCGCCATCGTGGGCGACGCCGAGCTGGACGAGGGCAACATCTACGAGGCGCTGCTGGAAGGCTGGAAGCACGACATCCGCGACGTCTGGTGGGTGGTGGACTACAACCGCCAGAGCCTGGACAGCGTGGTGCAGGACCGCCTGTTCGGCCGCATCGAGGGGCTGTTCCGCGACATGGGGTGGAACGTCGTCACCCTCAAATACGGCCGCCGCCTGCTGGCCGCCTTCGCCCGGCCGGGCGGCGAGGCGCTGCGCCGCTGGATCGACGACTGCCCCAACAGCCTCTACGCCGCGCTGACCTTCCAGGGGGGTGCCGCCTGGCGCGCCGCCCTGCTGGCCGAGCTGGGGCGCGACGACGGCGTGCGCGCCATCATCGACCCGCTGTCGGACGACGAGCTGGCGGCGCTGATGACCAACCTGGGCGGCCACGACGTGGAGACGCTGCTGGAGGCCTTCCGCGCCCAGGACGCGGCGGGCGACCAGCCCACCTGCTTCATCGCCTACACCATCAAGGGCATGGGCCTGCCCTTCGCCGGCCACAAGGACAACCACGCCGGGCTGATGACGAAGGAGCAGATGGAGGGCTTCCGTGCGGAAATGGCCATCCGCGAGGGCCATGAGTGGGACCCCTTCGAGGGCCTGCCCTTCCCGGCGGACGAGCTGAAGCGCCTGGTGGATTCCGCCCCCTTCGCCACGCCCCTGACGCCGGCCGGGCGCCGCCTGGAGGCGCCCGCGCTGCACGTGCCCGCCGTCTTCCCGGTGCCGGCCGCGCGCAAGCTGTCCACCCAGGCCGCCTTCGGCGAGATCCTGGCCGGGATCGGCCGCGGGGAGGGGGAGTTCGCCGAGATGGCCGGGCGAATCGTCACCACCAGCCCGGACGTGACGGTCTCCACCAACCTGGGCCCCTGGGTGAACCGGCGCGGCATCTTCGACCGGCACAAGAAGAACGACGTGTTCCGCGACTCCAAGCTGGCCTCGGCCCAGCGCTGGGGCATGTCGCCGGAAGGCCAGCACATCGAGCTGGGCATCGCCGAGCAGAACCTGTTCCTGGTGCTGGCCGCCTGCGGCCTGGCGCACAGCCTGTACGGCGCGCGGCTGCTGCCGGTCGGCACGGTGTACGACCCCTTCGTGAACCGCGGCCTCGATGCGCTGATCTACGGCTGCTACATGGACGCGCGCTTCCTGCTGGTCTCCACCCCCTCGGGCGTCACGCTGGGGCCGGAGGGGGGGCAGCACCAGTCGGTCAACACGCCGCTCATCGGCATGGCGCAGGACCGGCTGCACGCCTACGAGCCCGCCTTCGCCGACGAGCTGGCCGTGCTGATGCGCCACGCCTTCGCCCACATGCAGGCCCCCGACGGCTGCTCGGTCTGGCTGCGCCTGTCCACCCGCGCGCTGGAGCAGCCCTCGCGCCCCCTGGACCCGGCGGCGGTGATCGCCGGCGGCTACTGGATGGTGCCGCCCGCGGCGGGCGCGCGCATCGCCATCGCGTATCAGGGCCCGCTGGCGCCCGAGGCCATGGCCGCCTTCGAGACGCTGCGCGCCGAGGAGACGGGCGCCGGGCTGCTGGCCGTCACCAGCCCGGACCGGCTGCACCAGGGCTGGCTGGACAGCCGCCGCCGCGCGCGTTCCGGCCCGGGCGCCGCGCCCTCGCATGTGGAGCGCCTGCTGGCGCCGCTGGCGCGCGACGCCGGCATCGTGACCCTGCTGGACGGGCATCCGGCGGCGCTGGACTGGCTGG
>JALHNW010000334.1 GCA_022843345.1 Rubritepida sp.
GCGGCGGCGAGCGCCTTCAGCGCGGCGTTGGCGGCGAAGGTTTCGCCCGTCTCGGCCGGCTCGGGCAGGCCCAGGCTGGCGGCGGAGACGGCCTCCAGCCCCAGCGGCGCCAGCATGGCGGCGAATTCGCGCGCCTTGCCGGGGTTGTGCGTGGCCAGGACCAGCCGGCCCGGTTCCAGCCGCCTAGGCACCGATGGCCGTCTTCTGCGCCGCCACCAGCCGCGCCACGCCGTCGCGCGCCAGGTCCAGCATGGCCAGGAACTGCGCCTCGCTGAAGGGCGCGCCCTCGGCGGTCGCCTGCACCTCGACCAGCGCGCCGGCGCCGGTCAGCACGAAGTTGGCGTCGGCGCCCGCCGCGCTGTCCTCGGCGTAGTCGAGGTCCAGCACGGCCTCGCCGTTCACGACGCCGCAGGAGATGGCGGCGACGTGGTCGGTCAGCGGGACCGCGCTCATCACCTTGGTGCGCACGCAATGCTGGAAGGCCAGGTGCAGCGCCACCCAGGCGCCGGTGATGGCGGCGCAGCGGGTGCCGGCGTCGGCGTTCAGCACGTCGCAGTCCAGCGTCACCGTCAGCTCGCCCATCGCCTTGCGGTCGGTCACCGCGCGCAGGCTGCGGCCGATCAGGCGCTGGATCTCCTGCGTGCGGCCGCTCTGCTTGCCGCGCGCGGCCTCGCGGTCGCCGCGGGTGTGGGTGGCGCGCGGCAGCATGCCGTATTCCGCCGTCACCCAGCCCAGGCCCTGGTTGCGCATGAAGGGCGGCACACGACCTTCCACCGATGCGGCGCAGAGGACCTCGGTGTTGCCCATGCGGATGATGCAGGAGCCTTCGGCATGCTTGCTGATGCCGGTCTCGATGGACACGTGGCGCAGGGCCTCGGGGGTGCGGCCGGATGGGCGCATTGCTATTCTCGTTCGCGTGGTGGTGGGCCGGGGCATTACGCCCAAGGAGGGATCGTGACCAGGGGCAACGCGATGGGGGACGACCTCGAGGACGCGACGGTGCACGAGGTGACGGTGGGGGTGGGCCAGGCCATGGCCTTCCACCTGTTTTCCGAGGGCTTCGGCCGCTGGTGGCCGCCCGAGTATTCCTGGGGCGGCGACGCGCTGGCCGGCATCGGGATGGAAGGGCGCCTGGGCGGGGCCTGCTTCGAGATCGGCCCGCACGGCTTCCGCTGCGACTGGGGGCGGGTGACGCAGTGGCAGCCGCCCCGCCTGCTGGGCTTCACCTGGCAGATCGGCGCCGACCGCACGCCCCAGCCGGACCCGCTGCGCGCCTCCCACGTCGCGGTGGCCTTCGTGCCCGAGGGGGCGCGCACGCGCCTGGTGCTGGCCCATCGCGGCTTCCGCGCGCATGGCGAGGGCGGCATGGCCTACCGCGAGGAGATGGCCAGCCCGATGGGCTGGCCGCTCCTGCTCAGCCGCTATGCCGCCCTGGCGGGGTGAGGGCGCGCCTCAGCCGGTCATCTGCTCCGCCTGGGCGCCGGAATCCGGGCGCGGCGGGGCGAGCGACGGCTTGCCGCCGAGCGGCTGGGAGATCATCGGCTCGAAGGTGCCCTGGCCGTCGAGCGAGGGGCCCTCGGTCCAGCGGCCGCGCGGGATCTCGCCGTCCTTGTGGTGGCCGAGATAGGCGTAGGCGAAGCGCCCGTCCTCCTTCGCCTGCGGGAAGGAGTTGGGGATCGGCAGCCCGGCCGTCCCGCCCAGCTCCTCGATCACCGCCAGCCACTGCTGCTGGTGCATGGTGTCGCGCGCGATGAGGAAGGACAGCATCTCCTTCATGCCGGGGTCGTCCGTCATGGTGTGCAGGCGCGTGGCAAGCACCCGGCCCGTGCTCTCGGCCGTGACGTTGGCGTACATGTCGGCCATCAGGTTGCCGCTGGCGTAGACGTGGGAGGCGTTGAACGGCACGCCGTTGCAGTCATCCGCCGTGGCCCCCAGGCCGGTGGACAGGATGTGGCGCAGGTTCATGCCGCCCAGCACCGCGCCCCCAACGGGGTCGGCCGCCGCCTCCTCCTGCATGGACAGGGGCGCGCCCTCCAGGTTCAGTGCCACGGCGGTGGCCAGCATCTCGATGTGGCCGATCTCCTCCGCGCCGGTGTTGATCAGCATGTCGCGGTACTTCACCGGGCCGCGCGCGCCCCATCCCTGGAACAGGTACTGCATCATCACGCGGATCTCGCCCTCCACGCCGCCGATCGCCTGTTGCAGGGCGCGGGCGAAGAGGGGGTCCGGGCGCTCGACGCGCACGGGGTACTGGAGCATTCCATCCTGGTAGAACATGGGTCGCTGGCCCTTCATGCCTGATGAGACGGCATGCAAAGACGCGGGCAAGGGGTGGGTTTCAGCCTGCCACGCCGTCACGCCACCCAGGGCAGGTCGGTCGCGCCGGGGTCCACGCCCAGGCGGGTCAGGAGGGCGTGCACCTGGCCGCGGTGGTGGGTGGCGTGGTTGAACATGTGCGTGACGAGGAGCCAGCGCAGGCGGGTGCTCGTGACGCCGCGGCTGTTGGTCCAGGTCAGGTCGCCCGCCAGCGCCTCCGCGTCCAGCGCGTCGGCCCAGGCGATGATGCGCCGGTCCATGTCCTGGCGCAGGGCGCGCATCGCCGCCCAGTCGCCGTGCATCGCCGCACCCTCGCGCGGGCCGCCGGGCACGGGCTCCCAGCCGGCGAGGCGGTGCATCCAGGCGGCATCCGCCCAGCACAGGTGCGACAGGGTGGCGTGGATCGAGCCGAAGAAGGCGCCCATGTCCTCGCGCCGCCGCGCCTCGTCCAGCGTGTCGGCGGCGGCGTAGAGGCGGCGGTTCATCTCCGCGCCGTAGCGGGCCATGGTGCGTGCGTATTCGGGGGAGATCATGGGGCGCGGACCTCCGTCGGAAGGGTGGCCATCAACGCATCTCCCTATGGAACAGCACCACGTCGCGCGGGATGCCCTGCGCGTCCTCCTCGCAGCGGGGGATGCGGCCGGTTTCCGTCCAGCCCTCGGCGCGGAGCAGCGCCTCCGCCGGGGTGGCCTCGCGGGTGTCCAGCGTCAGCAGCGGGCGGCCCCAGGCGATGGCGGCCTGCCCGGCGCGGCGCAGCAGGGCGCGCCCCACGCCGCGGCGCTGGAACGCGGGGGCGACGAGCAGCTTCTCCACCTCCGCCCGGCGCGGCTGGTTCTCCTGCGCGGCCACGTGCAGCTGCACCGTTCCGGCCAGCGCGCCGTCCAGCCAGGCCAGCAGCAGGCGGCGCGCGCCGGTGGCGACCTCCGTGGTGACGCCCGCCCAGAACTGCCGGGCGCGGGCGGAGTCCAGCGGCGCGCGGAAGGAGACGGAGCCGCCCTGCGCCACGCATTCCGCCAGCAG
>JALHNW010000335.1 GCA_022843345.1 Rubritepida sp.
GCCGCCGCCGCCGCCTCCATCTGCGCGCAGATCCGCGCCACGCTCGCGGCCGGGCACAGGTCGTAGGAGGGCAGGGCGACCGCCACGCCGTGCGCCAGCAGCCCGCGCGCCCAGTGCGAGCCCCATTCGCGCCCCAGCGCCTGCCAGTAGCCGCCATGGACCAGCAGCGCCGCGCCGCGCAGGGGGGCGTCGGGCAGGAACAGGTCCATCGCCTCGCGCGCGCCGGGCCCGTAGGCGATCACCTCCGGCGGATGCGCCGCGCGGAAGGCGGCCGCGCGTTCGGCCCAGCCGGCGATGATCGCCCCGCTGTCCGGCACGCGCGCCCGGTTGTCGTATTCCGCCTCGGCATCCATCGCCGGGAAGCCTTGCCCAATGCCCCGCCCCGGGCAAGATGAGGCGATGCGGATCTACCTGGCCGGCCCCGAGGTCTTCCTGCCCGACGCCCGCGCCGTGGGCGCGGCGAAGAAGGCGCTGTGCGCGCGCCTCGGCCACGAGGGCGTCTTCCCGCTGGACGAGGACGGGCCGGATGACTGGCGAAGCATCGCCGCGCGCTGCGAATCCACCATCCGCCGCTGCGACGCCCTGGTGGCCAACCTGTCCCCCTTCCGCGGCACGGGCGCCGATCCGGGCACGGTGTACGAGCTCGGCTTCGCCAGGGCGCTCGGCCTGCCGGTGCGCGGCTACACGGCGGATGCGCGGGTGCTGAAGGACCGCGTGGGCGCCTGCCCGCACGGCATGTCCGTGGAGGATTTCGGCCTCGCCGAGAACCTCATGCTGGAGGCGGCCACCAGCACCCTGGCGCGCCTGCACGCGGACGACCCGTGGCGCGACCTCGCCCCCTTCGAGGCGGCGCTGCGTCAGCTCTGATCCCAGCCCGGGCGCCGCTTTTCCCGGAACGCCGCCAGCCCCTCGCGCCCCTCGGCGGAGGCGCGCTGCATCCAGCTCTCGTTCGCCAGGTGGGTGACGGCGCGCTCGTCCAGCACCAGCCCGTTGGATTCGAGCAGGGAGCGCTTGGTCGCGGCGATCCCGGTGGGCGCCGAGCGCAGCGTCTCGCGCAGGATGTGCTCCAGCCGCGCCTCGATGGCGTCCGGCTCCAGCACCTCGTGCACCAGGCCGATCCGCATCGCCTCCTGCGGCCCGAAGCGCTCGCCGGTGATGGCGTAGCGGCGCGCGTGGCGCAGCCCCATCGCGTGGACCATGTGCGTGGAGATCGGCGTCGGCGCCACGCCCACCCGCACCTCGGTGATGCCGAAGGAGGCCCCCGTCGTCGCCAGCGCCACGTCCACGCAGCAGGCGATGCCGGTGCCGCCGCCGAAGCAGGCGCCGTGGATCAGGGCGAAGGTCGGCTTGGGGAACTCGTTCAGCCGCTGCATGGCCCGCGTGGTGAGCAGCGAGGCGGCGAAGGCCTCCCCAGGCGGCGCCCCGGCCGCGGCGCTCAGCCAGTGGATGTCGGCGCCGGCCTGGAAGTTCTTCCCCGCCCCGCGGATTACCAGCGCGCGCACCGCCGGGTCGGCGGCCAGGCGCTCCATGCCGGTGATCAGCCCCTCCAGCATCTCGCCGTTGTAGGCGTTGCCCAGGGCAGGGCGGTTGAGCGTGGCGGTGGCGATGCCGCGGTGGTCCACGGCGAGCAGCACGGGCGTTTCCATGGGGGCAGCTTCGCGCAACCGCCCGCGATGCGGTAGCCTCCCCCCATGCGCCTTCCCGCCTCCGGCCCCCGCCACGCCATCGCCGCGGGCCACCCGCTCGCCGCCGCCGCCGGCTTCGCGGTGCTGGCCGGCGGCGGCAACGCGGTCGACGCGGGCGTCGCCGCCGGCATGGCGCTGGGCGTGCTGGTGCCCGACCTGGTGAACGTCGGCGGCGTGGCGCCAATCCTTATCCGCTTGGCCGATGGCCGCGCGGAATCCATCGCGGGCCTGGGCTGGTGGCCCGCCGCCACCCCGCCCGAGGTGTTCCTGCGCGAGCATGGCGGCGCCATCCCGCAGGGCGTGCGCCGCACCGTCATCGCCGCCGCCCCCGATGCCTGGATCACCGCCCTGGAGCGCCACGGCACGCTGCGCTTCGAGGAGGCGGCCCGATACGCCATCCGCTGGGCCGAGGAAGGCTTCGCCGTCCCGCCCCTGCTGGCCGAGGGCATCGCCGCGCATCGCGCGGACTACGCGCGCTGGCCGTCCAACGCCACCATCTTCCTGCCCGGCGGCGCCCCGCCCGCCCCCGGGGCGCGCTTCGTGCAGGCGGACCTCGCCCGCACGCTGCGCTTCATGGCCGACGAATCGGCACGCCACCTGGACCGGCTGGAAGGGCTGGCCGCCGCCCGCCACGCCTTCTACCGCGGCGACATCGCCCGAATCATGACGCGCTTCGTGGAGGAGGAGGGCGGCTGGCTGTCCATGGCGGACCTCGCCGGCTTCCGCTCGCCCATCGAGCCCGTCATCCGCACCCGCTGGCGGGGGCTGGAGGTGCTGGCCTGCGCCCTGGTGCCAAGGCCCCGCCCTGCCGCTGGCCCTGAACATCGCCGAGGCGGCGGGCCTCGCCGACCACGCGCCCGGCAGCGCCGATTCGCTGCACCTCACCGCGGAGATCATCAAGCGCGCCTTCGCCGACCGCGAGCGCTTCTTCGGCGACCCGCGCTTCGTGGACGTGCCGCTGGACCACATCCTGTCCGCGCAGAACGCCCGCAGCCACGCCGCGCGAATCCGCATGGACAGGGCGCTGCCCTTCGACGCGCCGGCGCAATCCGCCACGCCCCCGGTGCCGGACCCCGACACCTCCTTTGTCGCCGTGGTGGACCGCTGGGGCAACGCCTTCAGCGCCACGCCGTCCGACGCCTCCTATGACTCGCCGGTGGTGCCGGGGCTGGGGCTGATCCCTTCCAACCGCGGCTGCCAGTCCCGGCCCGACCCGCGCCACCCGGCCGGCGTGGCGCCGGGCAAGCGGCCGCGGCTGACGCCCAACCCGGCCATCCTCGTCACGGCGGAGGGCGGCGCCATGCCCTTCGGCACGCCGGGGGGCGACGTGCAGGTGCAGGCGATGCTCCAGGTGGCCTACGGCATCCACGCGCACGGGGTCGACGCGCAGGCGGCGGTGGATGCGCCGCGCATCGCCTCCTACGCCGCGCCCTCCTCCTTCGCGCCCTTCGCCGCGCATGGGCAGCGCCTGGCCGTCGAAGCGGGCATCCCGGATTCCGTGCGCGACGAGCTGCGCGCGCGCGGCCACGACGTGCATCCCTGGCCCGCGCACACCTGGCTGGCCGGCGCGGTGCAGGTGGTGCTGGCCGACCCCGCGCGCGGCCTGGTCCACGCCGCCGCCGACACCCGCCGCCC
>JALHNW010000336.1 GCA_022843345.1 Rubritepida sp.
CGCTGCCCGCGGGCGCGGGCGCCACGGTTCCGGCCCCCGGCCTGCTGCTGGCCCGCATCCTGGGCGATGCGCGGGCCGTGCGCGACGCCGTGTCGGCCCTGCTGCCCATCCTGCGGGCGGAATGGCTGGCGCAGCCGCGCCGCCTGCCGCGGCTCTGGACGAACTGACCCGAAGCGAAGCACGATGCCCCCATGCACCTGACCCCGCGCGAGAAGGACAAGCTGCTCATCGCCATGGCCGCCCAGGTGGCGCGCCGGCGGCTGGAGCGCGGCGTGCGGCTGAACCACCCGGAGGCGATCGCGCTCATCAGCGACTTCGTGGTGGAGGGCGCGCGCGACGGGCGCAGCGTGGCGGAGCTGATGAAGGCCGGCGGCGAGGTGCTGCGGCGCGACCAGGTGATGGAGGGCGTGCCCGAGATGATCCACGAGATCCAGGTGGAGGCGACCTTTCCCGACGGCACGAAGCTCGTCACCGTGCACGGGCCCATCCGGTGATCCCCGGCGAGGTCATCCCCGCCGGGGGCGAGATCGAGATCAACGCCGGGCGCGAGGCGGTGGAGGTCGAGGTGGCCAATGCCGGCGACCGGCCGATCCAGGTCGGCAGCCACTACCACTTCTTCGAGACCAACCCCGCGCTGCGTTTCGACCGCGACCTCGCGCGGGGACGCCGGCTCGACATCCCCGCCGGCACCGCCACCCGCTTCGAGCCGGGGCAGACGCGCCGCGTGCGCCTGATCCGGTATGCCGGCCGCCAGGTGGTGCACGGCTTCCGCGGCGAAGTCGAAGGACCGGCGTGATGCGCCTCTCGCGCCACGCCTATGCCGGCATGTACGGCCCCACCACCGGCGACCGCGTGCGCCTGGCCGACACGGAGCTGTTCATCGAGGTGGAGCGCGACCTCACCACCTACGGCGAGGAGGTGAAGTTCGGCGGCGGCAAGGTGATCCGCGACGGCATGGGCCAGTCCCAGGCGACGCGCGCGGATGGCGCGATGGACACCGTCATCACCAACGCGCTGATCCTCGACCATTCCGGCATCTACAAGGCCGATGTCGGGCTGCGCGACGGGCGCATCGCCGCCATCGGCAAGGCCGGCAACCCCGACACCCAGCCCGGCGTGGACATCGTCATCGGCCCGGGCACGGAGATCATCGCCTGCGAGGGGCGCATCCTGACGGCCGGCGGCATCGACCCGCACATCCACTTCATCTGCCCGCAGCAGATCGAGGAGGCGCTGGCCTCGGGCATCACCACCATGTTCGGCGGCGGCACGGGGCCGGCGCATGGCACGCTCGCCACCACCTCCACGCCGGGCGCGTTCCACCTGTCGCGCATGCTGATGGCGGCAGAATCCTTCCCGATGAACCTGGGCTTCCTCGGCAAGGGCAACGCCGCGCTGCCCGGCGCGCTGGAGGAGCAGGTCCTGGCCGGCGCCTGCGGCTTCAAGCTGCACGAGGACTGGGGTACCACGCCCAAGGCCATAGACACCTGCCTGCGCGTGGCCGACGCCTTCGACGTGCAGGTGGCCATCCACACCGACACGCTGAACGAGAGCGGCTTCGTCGAGGAAACCATCCGCGCCATCGGGGGCCGCACCATCCAGGCCTTCCACACGGAAGGGGCGGGAGGCGGCCATGCGCCCGACATCCTGCGCGTCTGCGGCCTGCCCAACCTGCTGCCGAGCTCCACCAACCCCACCATGCCCTACACGGTGAACACGGCGGATGAGCACCTGGACATGCTCATGGTCTGCCATCACCTCGACCCGCGCATCCCCGAGGACATCGCCTTCGCCGAAAGCCGCATCCGCAAGGAGACGATCGCGGCCGAGGACGTGCTGCACGACATGGGCGCCATCTCCATGATGAGCAGCGACAGCCAGGCGATGGGCCGCGTGGGCGAGGTCATCATCCGCACCTGGCAGACCGCGCACAAGATGAAGCTCCAGCGCGGCCGCCTGCCGGGCGAGGCGGGCGACAACGACAACCTGCGCGCGCGCCGCTACATCGCGAAGTACACCATCAACCCGGCCATCGCGCAGGGCATCAGCGAGCATGTCGGCAGCATCGCCGTCGGCAAGCTGGCGGACCTGGTGATGTGGTCCCCGGCCTTCTTCGGCGTGAAGCCGGAGATGGTGCTCAAATGCGGCACCATCGCCATGGCGCCGATGGGCGACCCCAACGCCTCCATCCCGACGCCGCAGCCGGTGCATTACCGCCCGATGTTCGGCGCCTATGGCCGCGCGATGGTGGCCAGCGCCATCACCTTCACCTCGCAGGCGGCGCTCGATGCCGGCATCGGCACGCGGCTGGGGCTGCAGCGCCCCTTGCTGGCGGTGCGCAACACCCGCGGCGGCATCGGCAAGAAGGACATGGTGCTGAACGACGCCCTGCCGGTGATCGAGGTGGACCCCGAGACCTACGAGGTCCGCGCCGACGGCGTGCTCATCACCTGCGAACCCGCCACCATCCTCCCCATGGCCCAGAGGTACTTCCTGTTCTGATGAGCGACGACCTTCCCCGCGCGACGCGCGTGATCCCGCATGGCGCGCCGGGCGCCACCGATACGGTGACGCTGGATTCCGACGACCGCTTCCGCCGCCGCAAGCGCTACGACGCGGATGGCGGCCTGGCCTTCCTGCTCGACCTGCCCGAGGCCGTGCCGCTGCGCGACGGCGACGCGGTGGCGCTGGAGGATGGCCGCCGCATCGCCATCCGCGCCGCGCCCGAACCGCTGGTGGAGGTGACGGCCGGCCCCGCCATCGGCCTGCCGCGCCTGGCCTGGCACCTGGGCAACCGGCACCTCCCGGCCGAGATCGGCGAGGCGCGCATCCTCATCCGCCGCGACCACGTCATCGAGGCGATGCTGCGCGGCCTGGGTGCCGGCGTGCGGCTGGTGGAGGCGCCCTTCAACCCCGAGGGCGGCGCCTATGGCGAGCACAACCGCCAGCCCGGGCACCACCATCACCACCATGACGACGACGGCCATCACCACCATCACGGATGAGGCGCTGGCCCGGCTGCTGGCCTGGACCTCGCCGGCCTATCCGGTCGGCGGCTTCTCCTACAGCCACGGCATCGAGGCGGCGGTGGAGGCCGGGCTATGCGTGGGGCGCGAGGGGCTGGTGCGCTACATCCGCGCCGTGCTGCGCGACGGCGCGGGCGCGGTGGACGGGCCGCTGCTGGCCGCCGCGCACCGCGCCGCCGAAGCCGCCGACGATGCCGCGCTCGACGAGGCGGCGGAACTCGCCCACGCCTTCCGCGGCACGGCGGAACTCGCGCTGGAATCGCGCCAGCAGGGCGGCTCCTTCG
>JALHNW010000337.1 GCA_022843345.1 Rubritepida sp.
GAGAGCTTCATAGACCCCATCACCACCAATGTCGGGATGATGCGCGACGGCACGCTGCGCGCGCTCGCCGTCTCGGCACCGCAGCGGCTGCCGGCCTTCCCCGACGTGCCGACCTTCGCGGAACTCGGCTTCGGGCGGCTGACCTCCGCGCAGTGGCTGGGCCTGTCGGCGCCCAAGGGCCTGCCGGCGCCGATCACCGCGCGCCTCGCCGCCCTGGTGCCCGACATCCTGAAGCAGCCCGCGCTGACCGAACGCTTCGCCGACCTCCAGACCTTGCCGCGCCCCACGCCGCCCACCGGCGCCGACTTCGTGAAGCTGATCGAGGAGGACCGCGCCGCCTGGACCACCGTGGCCCGGCGCTTCAACATCATGGCGAGCTGAAGGCTCGCCGTGATGTTGAGTCTTGGTTGATGCCCTCACCGCGGCCCGCCTGAGGCGGGCCGCTGCGCCGGGCGCCCGCTCCGCGGGCTTGGCTTCGGCACCCTGAAGGGTGCCGGCGCGCGCCGTGCGCGCGCATCCTCGGTGGGCGGTGCTTTTCCTGATCGGTTTCGCTGGATGGCCGGCGCCTGGCTTCGCCGTCGCGCCTCTGGGGTTGAGGGGCGCGCTGTTCCTCCGCGGGTGCGCTGGCCGGTCGGCGCTCGGCTTCGCCGTTGCGCCTTTGCCTACGGCGTCCGCTGCAACCGGCCCAGGTCGAACCCCTCGCGCCGCGCCACCGCGAGCGCCGCCTGGAACTCCGCCTCCGGCAGCGTCGGCGTGCGCGACAGCACCCACAGCGAATCCCGGTCCGGGCTGCCCACCACCGCCCAGCGATAGCCCGGCTCCAGCCCGATCACCCAGTAGTCGCCGTGGAAGGGCCAGAAGAAGATCACCCGCAGCCGCGCGTTGTTCGACCCCTCGACGGCATAGGCCACGCCCTTCGCCTCCCGCCGCGGCCGCCCTTCGGCCAGCGCGTTGACGCAGGCGTTCAGCACGTCCAGCCGCCCATCCGCCCGCGGCGTGTAGGTCGCGCTCACCTCCTCGCAGCGCAGCTTCGCGCTGTCCTGGAAGCGCTGCGGGAAGCGCGCCACCTCGTGCCAGGTGCCCGCGTAGCGCGCCAGGTCCACGGAGGCCACGGTGCGCGGCGTCGTCGCGTCCGGCTGCGGCACGGTGCAGGCGGACAGCATCAGCCCCGCCAGGATCAGCAACCGTTTCACGGGATCGACTCCTCCGCCCATTGCGTCGTGACGTGATCATGCACCGCGCCTGCCGTGGTGATCCACACCTCGTCCCGCGCCGCCGCCACCTCCCCCAGCACGCGGCGCAGCGCGCGGATGCGGTAGGGCTGGCCGATGATGTAGGGATGCAGCGCGATCCCCATCACCTGCGGGATGCCGTCGCGCGCCACCTGCCGCCGCCGCTCGCGGAAATCCCCCTGCACGATCTCGGCGAAATCCCGCGCCGTGTCCTTGCGCCCGATGATGGAGGGGATGTCGTTCGCCTCCTGCGGGTAGGGGATGGACAGGATGCGCCCGCCCCGGGTGCGCTTCCACACCGGCTGGTCGTCGTGGCACCAGTTCAGCGAGTACAGGTAGCCAGCCTCGTGCAGCAGGTCGGGCGTGGCGCGGCTTTCCGCGATCCAGGGGGACAGCCAGCCGCGCGGCGCCACCCCTTCCTCATGACGCATCCGCGCCGTCGCCTCGCCGATCAGCGCGGCCTCCTCCGCCTCGGGCAGCACGGATTGCCGCTCGCTGTTGGTGCGCCCATGCCCGGCCATCTCGTCGCCACGCAGGCGATGCGCCGCCACCAGCTCCGGCGCGTGGTCGTACATCGCGCTGTTCAGCAGCACGGTGCAGGGCAACGCAAGCTCGTCCAGCAGCTCCAGCAGCCGCCACGCCCCCACCCGGTTGCCGTAGTCGCGCCAGGCATGGTTCAGCACGTCCGGCTGCGGCCCGCCCGGCGCCAGCTCCGCCCCCAGCCCCTCGCCGAAGGCGAAGTGCTCCAGGTTCACGCCCAGGTAGACCGCCAGCTTCCGCCCGCCCGGCCAGGATTCCTGCGCCCGCCCGCGCCAGGGGCGATAGGGGAAGCGGCCATGCGTCGGAAGGTCCATCTCCCGGTCATGGCCGGGATGGCGCAACCCCGCAAGGCTGGCTACATGGCGCGCATGGACCAAGTCGGCGACACCCGCGCGGCGCGGGCCTGGCTGATGCGGCAGGCGCGCGGCCAGCGCGCCCACCTCCTCCGCCCCGTCGCCCTCGGCCTAGGCGGCACGGCCTGCGCGCTCGCCGGCGCCTTCCTGGTCGCCCGCCTGCTGGCCAGCCTGCTCGGCTTCGAAGGCGGCTCCTGGCCCGACCTCGCCCTCGCCGCCGGCTTCGCCCTGCTGGCCGCCACCCTCGCCATGGCGCAGGACCGCGCGCAGCTCCATGCCGGCGAGGCTGCCCGCCGCCGCCTGCGCGCCGAGGCCTTCGCCGCCCTGCTCGCCGCCGGCCCGCTCGACCCCCGCGGCTTGGGGGCGAAATCCATCCTGCTGGTGGACCGGATCGAGGCGGTGGACGGCTTCTTTTCCCGCTGGCTGCCCGCCGCCAGCCTCGCCGTGCTCTCCCCCTTGCTCACCCTGCTGGCGGTCGCCCTGTTCGACTGGGTCTCCGCCCTGGTGCTGCTGGTGATGGGCATGCTGGTCCCCGTCGCCATGGCGCTCACCGGCATCGGCGCGGCGCGCGAGGCCCGGCGCCAGATGGACGCGCTGGACCGCCTGGGCACCCGCTTCGTGGACCGCCTGCGCGGCCTGGCCACCCTGGTGCAGTTCAACCGCGCCGAGGCCGAGGCGCAGTCCCTCGCCGAAGCCGCCGCCGAGTTCCGCCGCCGCACCCTGCGCGTCCTGCGCGTCGCCTTCCTCTCGACCGCCGCGCTGGAGTTCCTGGCCGCCGGCACCATCGCCTACCTCGCCTGGCGCCACGGCGCGCTGCTGGGCGCGCGGCACGAGGACCCGGTGGCGGCGCTGTTCTGCATCCTCGCCGTGCCCGCCTTCTTCCTGCCGCTGCGCCAGTTCAGCGCCGCCTACCACGAGGCGCAGTCCGCCGCCGGCGCCGCGGTGGAGCTGCGCGCCCTGCTGGCCACGGCACCGCGCCCCGGCCTCGCGCTCGACTCCGTGCCGCCGCGGGTGGCCCTGGCGGTGACCGACCTATGCTGGCGCCCGGACCCCGCCCGCCCGCCCGCCATCGAGCGCGTCACCTTCGCCGTCGCCCCGGGCGAGACGTTGCTCCTGCTCGGCCCCTCGGGTGCGGGCAAGACCACCACCCTGCGCCAGCTGATGGGCTTCG
>JALHNW010000338.1 GCA_022843345.1 Rubritepida sp.
GGCGGCCGCGATCTCGGCGTGCAAACGCGCCAGCACCGCCTCGGGCGTGCGCGCGGGGGCGAAGAAGCCGTTCCAGCCCAGCAGCTCGGCGTTGGGGAAGCCCTGCTCGCGCACCGTCGGCACCTCGGGCAGCGCCTTGGCGCGGCTGGCGGCGAGCGTGGCGATGGGGCGCAGCGCGCCCGAGCGGATATGCGCCAGCGAGGAGGAAAGCTGGTCCCCGCCGAACTGGATGCGCCCGGCCAGCATGTCCTGCACCAGGGGTGCGGCGCCGCGGAAGGGGACGTGCTCCATGGGGAAGGCGCCGTCGCGCTTCAGCACCTCGCCGACCAGGTTGATGGTGCTGCCCGGCCCGGTGGAACCGTAGAACGGCGCCGAGGGCTGCGCCTTCGCCCAGGCCGCGAAGTCGCGCAGGTTCGTGGCCGGCACGTCCTTGTTCACCAGCAGCATCATCGGCACGTTCGCGCCCAGGCTGATGGGCGCGAAGTCGCGCTCGATGGAATGGGGCGCGCGGCCGAGGAACTCCAGCGCGGCGGTGGTGGTGCTGAAGGTGAGGTTGTGGAACAGCAGCACCGTGCCGTCGGCCGGCGCGCGCGCCACCACCTCCGCGCCGATCGAGCCGCCGCCGCCGCCGCGATTCTCCACCAGCACGGAGACGCCCAGCGTCTCGGTCAGGCGCTGCGCGTAGAGGCGGGCCAGGATGTCCGTGGTGCCGCCGGCCGGAAAGGGCACGACGAGGCGGATCGGCGCGGAAGGCTGCCAGGGCTGCGCGCGGGCGATGGCAGGGGCCAGCAGCGGGAGCGCCAGGATGGCGCGGCGGGTGGTCATCGGGCGTTCCTCCGGGGCACGGGCGGCTTGGCGCCGCCTCATGCCCCGGAGTGTGTCGGCGCCTGCGCCGTCAGGTCAATGTCCGGCGTTCTCGCCCGAGAAGTCGGGCGCCTGGAGGCCGGAGGCTTCCAGCTGGCGCACCAGGGAGGCCTTCAGCCGCTCCAGCCCCGCCTCGCTCGACGCCTCGCAGCGCGCCACCAGCACGGCCTGGGTGTTCGACGCCCGCAGCAGCCACCAGCCATCCGCCGTCTGCACCCGCACGCCGTCCACGGCGGATACCTGCGCGCCCGCGGAAGCGAGGCGCGCGCGCACCTCCTCCACCACGGCGAACTTGCGGTCCTCGGCGCAGTCGAAGCGCAGCTCGGGCGTGTTGGTCACCTGCGGCATGGCGGCGCGGATGCTGGACAGGTCGGTGTCCGCGCGGGCCACGATGCCCAGCAGGCGCACGGCCGAATACAGCGCGTCGTCGAAGCCGTACCACTTGTCGGCGAAGAAGATGTGGCCCGACATCTCGCCGGCCAGGGGCGCGCCCGTCTCGGCCATCTTGGCCTTGATCAGCGAGTGGCCGGTCTTCCACATCAGCGGCGTGCCGCCGGCCTTCGCGACCTCGTCGAACAGCACCTGGGATGCCTTCACGTCGGCGATGATGGTGCCGCCGGGATGCGCCTTCAGCACGTCGCGCGCCAGGACCACCAGCAGCTGGTCCCCGAACAGGATGTTGCCCTCGTTGTCCACCACGCCGATGCGGTCGGCGTCGCCATCCAGCGCGATGCCCAGGTCGGCGCCCTGCTTCGCCACCTCGGCGATGATCTGGACGAGGTTCTTGGCCACCGTGGGGTCCGGGTGGTGCGCGGGGAAGGTGCCGTCGATGGTGCCGTTGATGACGGTGTGCCGGCCCGGCAGCCGCTCCACCAGCCGCTGCACGATGTCCCCGCCCGAGCCGTTGCCGGGGTCCCACACCACCGTCAGCGCGCGGTCGCCGCCGTCGTAGTCCTGCATCATGCGCGCCACGTAGTCGGCGGCGATGTCCACGCTGCGCTCGGAACCCTGGGCCTCGGGCACGACGTCGCCGGCGGCGGCCATGCGGCCCAGCTCCTGGATGTCCTTGCCGAAGAACGGCTTCTTGCCGAGCATGGACTTGAAGCCGTTGTAGTCGGGCGGGTTGTGGCTTCCGGTGACCATGATCGCGCCGTCCGCCTGGAGCGCGTAGGCGGCGTAGTAGAGCATGGGCGTCGGCCCGCAGCCCACGCGCAGCACCTCCATGCCGCTCGCCATCAGCCCGGCGACGAGGCGCGGCTCCAGCTCGGGCGAGGACAGGCGGCCATCACGCCCCACCGCCACCACGCGCCCGCCGGCGCGGGCGACGATGGACCCGAAGACGCGGCCGATGGCGAAGGCGTCGTCGTCGGACAGGGTCTTTCCCACGATGCCGCGGATGTCGTACTCGCGCAGCGTCGTCGCGTCGAAGTCGTGGCGGAACATCGGGGTGTCCTTCAGCGGTAGTTGGGCAGGAAGGCGCGCACGCCCTCGGCCAGTTCGGGGCGCTGGAGGGCGAAGGCCAGCTGCGCCTCCAGGAAGCCCAGCTTGTCGCCGCAGTCGAAGCGCCGGCCCTCGTAGCGCAGGCCGTGGAAGGGCTGGCTGCCGATCAGCTTCGCCATGCCGTCGGTGAGCTGGATCTCGCCGCCCGCGCCCTTCTCGTGCTTCGCCAGGTGGCCGATCACCTCGGGCATGAGGACGTAGCGGCCGATGATGGTGAGGTTGGAGGGCGCGACCTCGGGCCTGGGCTTCTCGACCAGGCCCTTCACGGACACCAGCCGGCCCTTGTCCTCCGCGATGTCCAGCACGCCGTACTTGCTGACGCGCTCCATCGGCACCTCCTCGATGGCGACGACGTTGCCGCCCGTCTCCAGGTAGGCGTCGGCGAGCTGCTTCGTGCAGGACACGTCGCACATCATCAGGTCGTCGGGCAGCAGGATGGCGAAGGGCTCGTCGCCGATGAAGTGCCGCGCGCACCAGATGGCGTGGCCCAGCCCCATCGGCACCTGCTGGCGGGTGGTGAGCACGGAGCCGGGCGGCAGCGCCTGGGCCTGCAGCTCCGCCAGCTCCTTCTCCTTGCCGCGCTCGCGCAGGGTCGCCTCCAGCTCGAAGGCGAGGTCGAACTGCTCGACGATGGCGGTCTTGCCGCGGCCGGTGACGAAGCAGAACTGCTCGATCCCCGCGGCGCGCGCCTCGTCCACCGCGTACTGGATGAGGGGGCGGTCCACCACCGGCAGCAGCTCCTTCGCCACCGTCTTGGTGGCCGGCAGGAAGCGCGTGCCGAGGCCGGCGACCGGCATCACGGCCTTCCGAAGTGGCTTGGGCATGGGGCGTTCTCTCCGCTGGCGGCTCGCCATCTCCTGCCATGCCCGCCCCGCTTCGCCAAGCGGGGCGGCCTGCCTCAGCGCGTCGCGCGGGCCAGCTGGAG
>JALHNW010000339.1 GCA_022843345.1 Rubritepida sp.
GAACAGCGCCATGGCGCCCGGCACCGGCACGCCCACGGGCGGCGGCGGGGGCACCACCGGGTTGGGGACGGACACCGCGTAGAAGGTTTCCAGCCCGCCCTGCGCGTCCGACAGGGAGGCGCGGAGGCCGATGCGGGTCAGCGGGTCGCTGAAGGCGGTGCCGGCGGCGGCGATGCCGGCGGCGTCGAGCCCGAAGATGAAGCCCGAATTGCCCGTGCCGGTGTTCGTGTTCGCGAAGGCGATCGGCGCGGCGAGGGACTGGGTGAACACCGCCTTGCCGTTGGTGCCGAAGAGCGTCAGCTCCAGGATGTTGAGGGTGATCGCGCCGCCACCGGGCTCGGAGGCGTTGAGGACGATGCGCAGCTCGTTCGCCTCGTCGGCGCCGATGGCGCCCAGGGTGCGCGTCTGGGTCTGGGAGGCGCCGCGCTGCGCGTCGCCGGCCCGCAGGTCGGTCGTGCCGGTCCAGGCGACGGACCCGGTTTCGGTGGTGGCGCGGCCGTTGCGCTGGAGGGTGAGGATGGTGTTCACCGTGCCCAGCCCCGTGCCGCCGATCGTGCCCTGGCCGAGCAGGACGAGCGCGGCATCGGCCGGCCGCGGCGCGGCGGCGAGGGCGGCAAGGGTGGCCATCGCGGCGAGCGGAAACTTCATTGGTCATCCTCCAGAAAAAGACGCATACGTCGTTAAATGAGACGTAATCCGAGTTATGCAACATCCGGACCAGGAATGTCCGCCGTCTCAACCCGTTGACTCGCCGCGAAAATGCGCCAGCCGTATCAATTCCTTGGCAGTATCCAAGAGTGATTGTAATGTTTTCCGACGCATCGCCCCCGTCATTCCCGCCTGATGCGCCCCGCCGCGCCCGGGCGCCATGTTGCACCAGCGTTCCAGCCCGATTGACCAGCCCGGCAATGCCGCCTTATTTCCGCGACAGACATGACGGATGGGATGGGCCAGCCGGACCATCCGCCTCGCCGGCATGCAACCACGGAACGGGAACCCCGCATGTCCGCACCTGCCCTCGCCGGCACCGGCGTCGCCGCCGCCCACACGGTCCACGCCAACCTGTCCGCCCCGGCCCTGGTGCAGCACGCGCTGTCGCGCAACGAGGGGCGGCTGTCGGCCGACGGCGCCTTCATCGCGCTCACCGGCCAGCACACCGGCCGCTCCGTGCAGGACAAGTTCGTGGTGGACGACGCTGCGGTTTCCGACGAGATCTGGTGGGGCAAGGTCAACCAGAAGATGGCGCCGGCCCACTTCGCCGGCCTGTCCGCCAAGGTGCGCGAATGGCTGGGCGCGCGCCCCGTCCTGTTCACCCAGGACCTCTACGCGGGCGCCGACCCCGCGCACCGCATCCGCGTGCGGCTGGTGACCACCAACGCCTGGCACGCCATGTTCGCGCGCAACATGTTCATCCGCCCGCCGGAAGCGGAGCTGGAGGGCTTCGCGCCCGACTTCACCATCCTGCACGCCCCGGAATACGAGGCCGACCCGGCGGCCGATGGCTGCCGCACCTCCACCTGCATCGCGCTGAGCTTCGCGGCGAAGACCATCCTGATCGCCGGCACCTCCTACGCCGGCGAGATCAAGAAGAGCATCTTCACCGTCATGAACTGGCTGCTGCCCGCGCGCGGCGTGCTGCCCATGCATTGCTCGGCAAACGTGGGCGCCGCGGGCGACGTGGCGCTGTTCTTCGGCCTGAGCGGCACCGGCAAGACCACCCTGAGCAGCGACCCCGAGCGCGCGCTGATCGGCGACGACGAGCATGGGTGGAGCGACACGGGCGTCTTCAACTTCGAGGGCGGCTGCTACGCCAAGGTCATCAAGCTGAGCCAGGAGGCCGAGCCGCAGATCTGGAACGCCTCCCACCGCTTCGGCGCGGTGCTGGAGAACGTGGTGGCCGACGAGCGCGGCGTGCTGGACCTCGACGACGGGCGCTTCACGGAGAACACCCGCTCCTGCTACCCCATCGAGTTCATCCCGGGCACCGCGCCGGGCGGCGTGGCCGGCCTGCCCAAGAATGTGGTGATGCTCACGGCCGACGCCTTCGGCGTGCTGCCGCCGATCTCCAAGCTCTCGCCCGCCCAGGCGATGTACCACTTCCTGTCCGGCTACACCGCGCGCGTGGCGGGCACGGAGAAGGGGCTGGGCCGCGAGCCGCAGGCCACCTTCAGCACCTGCTTCGGCGCCCCCTTCCTGCCGCGCCACCCCGAGGTGTACGGCAAGATGCTGGCCGAGCGCATCGCGCGCGACGGGGCCGATTGCTGGCTGGTGAACACCGGCTGGACGGGCGGGGCCTACGGCACCGGCTCGCGCATGAGCATCAAGCACACCCGCGCCCTGCTGCGCGCCGCGCTCGACGGCTCGCTGGCGCAGGTGGAGTTCGTGCAGGACCCGTTCTTCGGGCTGATGGTGCCCAAGTCGGTCCCCGGCATCCCGGACGAGGTGCTGAACCCGCGCGACGCCTGGGCCGACAAGGCCGCCTACGACCGCACGGCGCGCGAGCTGGTGGCGCGCTTCGAAGGGAACTTCGAGACCTTCGCCGGCGCTGTCGGCGAGGACGTGAAGGCGGTGGCGATCAAGGCGGCGGCTTGAGGGCAGGGGCGGCGCTCGTGCTGGCGGCGGTGCTGTCCACCGGCGCCGACGCGCAGGCGATCCGCTGTCCGGGCGGGCACGAGGTGATGCACGCCCACCACCAGCTGCTCGACCTCATGGCCTACCGCGAGGCGTGCGGCGTGGCCAACCCGCCGGCGCTGGAGGCCGCGGTGCGGCGGCACGAGGTGGCCGCCGCCGTCACCATGGCGCGCTTCGAGAATGCCGCCGAGGTCCCCGGAATCGGCGAGGAGTTCCGCGGCTTCCGGCAGGGCAGGCTGCGCCGCTACGCCGATGAGCCGGCCAAGTACCGCGCCACCGCCTGCGAAGCCGCGGTCGCCATGACCCGGGACGCGCCCGATGCCGTCCTCGTGGCGGAGATCGAGGCCCAGGCGGAGCGCATCGGCGCCATGCGCCAACCTGCGGAATGCCATGCGCGCTGACGTCGCCGCCCTGCTGCTGGCGCTGGCCCTCCCCGCCCAGGCCCAGCCGGCCGCCGATTGCCGCGAGGCCCGCGCCGCGCTGCGCGACATGGGCCTGCGCGCCGCTGAATCCCAGGCGCTGCGCGAGGCCTGCGGCCTGCGCGACGCCGCCGTGATGGCCGAGGCGGCGCGGCTGGCGGAGCAGGTGCTGCTCATCCTCGCCCGCATCGCGCCCGAATGGCCGAACGACGCCGTGCGCACCGACCTCGCCCGCGC
>JALHNW010000340.1 GCA_022843345.1 Rubritepida sp.
GCCTGGGCGGTTCCGGGCGGGGGGGCGGCCAGCGGGGCCGGCGGGCCGCCCAGCGGCGCCTGCCCGTCGTCGCCGCCCTTGCGGAGCGAGAACTGCGAGCCGCCGGCGAACAGCCCGCCGATGGAGCGGACGACCTCGGCCAGCGAGCGCAGCGGGCGGTCCACCTTGGTGTCGTCCCATTCCAGCCAGGCGTCGGCGCGGCCCAGCACGGCCTGCACGATGGCCCCCTCGTCGCGCAGGTCATGGGGGGTGAAGCGCACCTGCAGGCGGTCATCCTGCCAGCGCAGCACCTCGGCGGGCACGCGCAGCACCTCCGTGCCCACCTCGAACTCGATCGTCACGTCGGCATTCTCTTCCAGCGCCCCGGGGCGCGGCATGGCGAAGGCGGCGCCGCCCAGCGACAGGTCGCGCGAGACGCCCGGCACCCGGCGCCCGTCGGGCAGGATCACGCTCGCCACCACCTCGGCGGCGATGCGCGCGCGCTCGCGTAGCTGCCGCCGCTCGCGCCCCACGGCGAGGCCGGCGAGCACGGTGAGCAGGCACAGCGTCGCCCAGACCAGGTTCAGCGCGAAGGCCTGGAAGTTCAGGCTCTCGGGCGGGTTGGTGGCCAGGCCGTAGATGCCGGCCAGCACGCCCAGGATCAGCGTGAAGGCGAGGATCATGTTCGGGCCCACGGCGCGCACGTCGAAGTAGCCCTCGTCCAGGATGCCGCCCTTGTCGGTGACGTTGAACTTGCCCCGCCGCGGGTCGAGCAGCGTGGCGAGGGTCACCGGCAGCAGGTACACCGTCAGCACCGTCTCGTAGATCTCGCTCCAGAAGGAGTGGCGCACCTGGCGCTGCATGCGGCTGGTCGTGACGACCGAATGCACGATGTGCGGCCCCGCATAGGCCACGATGGCGAGCGGGGAGGCCGCGATCACGTTCTCGCCGAACAGCAGGAAGGCGAGCGGGGCGGTGAGGAAGACGAAGCGCGGCAGCGGGAACAGGAAGTGGAACATGGACATGAAGTAGCAGAGGCGCTGCGGCAGGCTGAGCCCGCGCGAGGTCAGCGGGTTCTCGATGCGCAGGATCTGGATCATGCCGCGCGCCCAGCGCATGCGCTGGCCGATGTGCAGCATCAGCCGCTCGGTCGCCAGGCCCGCCGCCAGCGGCACGCGCAGGTAGGCGGTGCGCCAGCCCTGCTTCTGCATCCGCAAGGATGCGTGGCAATCCTCCGTCACCGTCTCGGTCGGCACGCCGCCGATGGCCTCCAGCGCCGTGCGCCGGATCACGGCGCAGGAGCCGCAGAAGAAGGCGCCGCCCCAGAAGTCGTTGCCCTGCTGGATGAGGCCGTAGAACAGCAGCCCCTCGTTGGGCACGCGCTCGCCCGAGGCGAGGTTCCGCTCGAACGGGTCGGGCGAGTAGAAGTGGTGCGGCGTCTGCACCATGCACAGCCCGCGGTCGCGGATCATCCAGCCCACGGTGAGCTGCAGGAAGGCGCGGGTGGCGACGTGGTCGCAGTCGAAGATGACGACGTACTCGGCGCCCGTCTGCTTCAGCGCGTGGTTGATGTTGCCGGCCTTGGCGCCCTTGTTGTCGGGGCGGATGATGTAGCCGCAGCCCACCTCGGCGGCAAAGCGGCGGAACTCCTCGCGCCTTCCGTCGTCGAGGATGAACACGTTCATCTTGTGGCCCGGCCAGTCCAGCGCCATCGCGGCGAAGACGGTGGGGCGCACGACGTCGAGCGACTCGTTGTAGGTGGGGATGAAGACGTCCACCTCCGGCCACTCCTCCGGGTCGTCGGGCAGGGGGACCGGCTTGCGCTCCAGCGGCCAGATCAGCTGGAAGTAGGCGAGCATGAGCGCGACGACGGCGTAGAACTCCGCCGCCACCAGCCCGGTGCCGAGGAAGGTCTGCAGCAGCCCCTCGAACTCCAGCGTCTCCGTCACCCGCCAGTGGAAGTAGCGCAGCGAGACGAGGGTGGAGAGGATGGCCAGCATGATGGTGACCGTCCGCCCCCCCATGCGGTTCAGCACGAGGAACAGCGCGAAGCCGCCCAGCGCGAAGACCACCTGCTGCCCGGGCTCCAGCGGCACCAGCACGACGGCCAGCCCCAGCAGCAGCCCCACCGCCACGGCGAAAGCGCCGAAGGCGCGCGAGCGCATGCCCGGCAGCCGGGCGATGCGCTCCCGCCGGGCGATGACCTGCATGCCTAGCGGGCCCCCCAGCTCGCGCCGAAGGGCTCGGGCGAGGCGGGCACGGCCGCCTCGATCCCGCGCGCGATCTCGCGCAGGTCCTCGGCGGCCTGGCTGCTGGGCGACACGTCCAGCACCAGGCGCTGGGCGGCCAGCGCCTCGGCCACCGCCTCCTCCCGGCACACCGCGCCCAGCAGGCGTGGGCCGAGGTGGCGGGCGACCGTCTCGGCCGCGGCGCGCGACAGGCGGGCGCTGGGATCCACCCCGTTCAGCACCACGCGCAGCCGCCCGGCGTAGAGCGCGGCCGTGGTGCCCTGGCCCAGGAAGCGCCCGTTCTCGATGTCGGGCACCAGGGCGGCGGAGGTCGCGTCGCTCAGCAGCACGGCGCAGACCATGGTGGCCATCGGCACCAGGATGGCGAGCGCGTGCGAGGCGCCGGGCGGCGTGTCGGCCACCACCACCAGCCCGGGGTCGCTGAGGATGGCGCGCAGGGGTGCGGCCAGCAGCTCCGGGTCGCGCTCCAGCGAGTGGGCGAGACCGAGCGCGCCGCGGATGTCGATGGAGCCGTGCGGCAGCAGCATCACGCCCGAGGCGGTCTGGCGCACCATGGCGCGCCAGTCCGGCCGCTTGGGCAGCTCGGTCATGAAGCCCGCCGTGTCCGACAGGCTGACCCCGAAATGCAGGCGCAGCGTGTTCTGCGGGTCGAAGTCGATCGCCAGCACGCGGCGGCCCTGGCGTCGCAACGCGTCGGCGATGTTCGCCGCCAGGGTGGTCTTGCCGACACCACCCTTGGGGGAGGCGAAACAGATCAGGGGCATGTGGCCTCCGCTAGCGCGACGCTGGGGCCGGATGCAGGCTGGCCCGGACCGCGTCGAACGGGGATGCCGGCGGTTGTCCGCCGGTCGAGATCAGCCGCATAACCTCTGCCAGTGGGACTGTCACGCGGGAGGCGGGGAGGATTTCGGGCGGCGCCCCGGCCAGGGTGCCCGTTCCGGCGCCATTGCGCAGCAGCGAGAGCGTGGTGGCCGAGGGCGGGCGGACCGGCGCGGGCAGCGGCGGCGGGGCGGCGCCGATGGCGTCCAGCAGGGCGAAGCCCGCCTCGGGCATGGC
>JALHNW010000341.1 GCA_022843345.1 Rubritepida sp.
CCAGCAGGAAGGGCAGTGCCAGCACGCCGCCGAGCACCGCGGTGCCGAAGGCCAGCGCCGGCAGCCCCGCCGGGCCGGCGATCGTGGCCGCGCCGGCGAGCAGCTTCACGTCGCCGCCGCCCAGCAGGCCACGCTTCCACAGCACCCACCCCGCCAGGAGGCTGCCCAGCCCGGCGATCGACGCGGCCAGGAAACCGCCCGCCAGCACCGCCTGCCCCAGCCCCAGCAGGACAAGCGCGGCGGGCAGCGAATCGGGGATGCGCCGCGTGGCGACGTCGGCCCAGCACGCCGCCAGCAGGAGGGCAGCCGCGAACACGGGCAGCAGGGATGCGATCGGGTGGGACACCGGTTCCGCCTTCTGTGGTCCGCGCGTCGGGAAAGGGGTGCGCGAAGCCGGCCAGGCCCCGCGCGATGGGTCGTCAGACCGCCGGGAGGGCGTTGACGATCGTGTTGAACACGCCGCTCAGCCGCGGGCCCAGCAGCGCCAGGGCGCCCGCGATCGCCACAGCGGTGAAGGCCGCGATCAGCGCGTATTCGAGCGCGGTGACGCCGCGGCGGTCATCCGCGAAGGATCGCAGGGAGGAAAGGAACGTCGTCATGGAAAACCATCTCCTTGAGGGGGCGGGCAGTCGCTGGCCCGACGCACCATGAGGGAGGACTGGTTTCCCGACCGTGAATCGGCCGGCCGCGCGATCAGAAGCGCAGGGTGAGCGCCGGCACGTAGGAGATCAGCAGCAGCACGCCGACCGCCACCGCGAAGAAGGGCCACAGCGCGCGCACCGTCTCGCCCATCCCGGCGCCCGCCAGCGTCGAGGAGATGAACAGCGTCGTCCCCACCGGGGGCGTGTACAGGCCGATGCCCAGGTTGATCACCATCATCAGCCCCAGCTGCAAGGGGTCCATCCCGACCTGCGCCGCCAGCGGCAGGAAGACGGGCGTCAGCAGCAGGATGGCCGGCGGCAGGTCCAGCGGCCCGCCCACCGCCAGCATGATCAGGTTCATCGCCAGGATGATGAGGACCGGGTGCTGGAGGGTGAGCGCGATCCACTCGGCGAAACGCTGCGGCACCTGGTCGTAGGTGAGGATCCAGGACGCGGCGGCCGAGCCCATGATGACCAGCATCACGATGCCCGTGGCGATCCCCGCATCCACGAAGGCGCGCAGGAAGCGCCGCCACGTCATGTCGCGGTAGATGAGCAGGGAGGCGGCGAGCGCGTAGAACACCGCCATCACCGCGATCTCGGTCGGCGTGGCGAAGCCGAAGCGCAGCGCCAGCAGGATCAGCACGGGCATCAGCAGCGCGGGCGAGGCCAGCAGCGCCAGCCGCCCCAGCCGCCGCAGGTCCGTGCGCGCGTCATGCGCAGCCGGCCGCCCCTTCCACCAGCACACCACCATGAAGCCCGCCGCCATCATCAGCCCCGGCAGCACGCCCGCCAGGAACAGCGCGCCGACCGAGACGCCCGAGACGACGGAGAACAGGATCATTGGGATCGACGGCGGGATGAGGATGTCGATCACCGCCGAGGTCGCGTTGTTCGCCGCGCACAGCCCGGGCGCGTAGCCCAGCCGCCGCTGCCACGGGATCAGCACCGAGCCCAGCGCCGACGCGTTGGCCACCGCCGAGCCCGACACGCCGCCGAACACCACCGAGCCCACCACGGTGGCCTGCAACGGCCCGCCGCGGAAGGGCGCCATCGCCTCGCCCGCGAAGCGCAGCAGCTCCTGCCCCAGGCGGCCATCCATCATCAGCGCGCCGGCCAGGATGAAGAAGGGCAGGGCCAGCATGGGGAAGGACTGGGTCTGCGCGAACATCTGCTGCGCCACCAGCATCAGCGGCAGTTGCCCGTCCCACAGCACGGCGAGGCCGGAGGCGATGACAAGCGCGTGCGCCACCGGCACCACCGCCAGCAGCAGCGCCACGAAGGCGAGGACCAGGACCAGGCTCATGTGACGGCGCTTTCCCCGTTCTCGCGCGGCAGCCCCTCGGGGCCCAGCAGCGCCACGCGCACGATGTTCGACAGCGTGCCGGCCACCAGCAGCGCGCACCCCGCCGCCACCGCCCAGTAGCCGTGCGAGCCCGACAGCCCCAGCACCGGCGAACGCTCGATGGCGACGATCCCCGCCACCTGGAGCGCCGAATCCGCCAGCACGGCATAGGCCACGATCACCAGCGCGTGGCCCCCCAGCAGCAGCGCCTGCGCGCCGCGCCGGGGCAGCGCGAACAGCGCCGTCTCCACCGCCACGTGCCCGCCGCTCTGCACGGCGAGCGCGACGCCAGCCATGATGAACCAGGGGAACAGGCGCTCCGGCACCTCCTGCGCCCAATCGAAGCCGCCGGCGTCGAAGACGTAGCGCGCGACGACGTTGGCCCCCAGCGCCACCATCAGCGCGATGCCGGAGGCGACCAGCACCGCCCGGCACAGCCCGCGCACCGCCGCGTCCACCCCGTCGGCGATGCGCAGGAGGCGCATCAGGACACCGCGGCGCGCAGCTGGCGCACGAAGGCGCCGATCGGGCGGTTCTGCCAGGCATCCAGCACGCCGGCCGTGGCCGCGCGGAACGCCGCCTGGTCGGCCGTGTTCACCTCCACCGACGACATGCCGCGATACTCGGCCAGCAGCGTCACGTCGGCCTGCTGCATCAGCTGGCGGTTGTGCTGCGTCGCCTCGCGCGCCGCCTGCGTCACCAGCGCGCGGTCCGCCTCGCTCAGCCGCCCCCAGGCGATGCGCGAGGCGAGGAAGGGCGAGCACTCCCACTTGTGCGCGGTGAGCGAGATGTAGCGGTTCACCTCGTGCAGCTTGGAGGCATGGATGTTGGCCAGCGGGTTCTCCTGCCCGTCCACCACGCCCTGCTGGAGCGCGACGTAGAGCTCGGAGAAGTTGATCTGCTGCGTCGCGGCACCCAGCGCCTGGAAGGTGTCGATGGTGGCGGGGTCGGCGGGGGTGCGGATGCGCAGGCCGCGCAGGTCCTCGGGGCGGTTGATCGGGCGGCGGCGGTTGGTGACGTGGCGGATGCCGTTGTCCCAGAAGCCCAGCGAATGCAGGCCCACCGCGGCCAGCTTCGTCGCCAGCTCCTGCCCCACGGCGCCGTCCACCACGCGGTAGGCGGCCTCGGCATTGGGGAACAGGAAGGGCAGGCCCAGGGCCGCGATCTCCGGCACCAGGGACGAGGTCGGCCCCTGGCTGTTCACGCTCATGTCCAGCGTGCCGGTGCGCAGCGCGGTCAGCATCGCCACGTCGTCGCCCAGCTGCGCGGCATGGGCCA
>JALHNW010000342.1 GCA_022843345.1 Rubritepida sp.
GGCGAGCCGGTGGCGCTGATCGTCGCCTCCGACCTGCCCTTCCTGCGGGCGATGAGCGAGGTGGGGGCGGACATGTTCCGCCGCATCGGCATGAACCTGGACTACCAGGCGCTGGATTGGGGCACGGTGCTGGCCCGCCGCGTCTCGCGCGAGCCGGTGGAGCGCGGGGGATGGAGCGCCTTCTTCACCTTCGCCGGCGGGCTGGACTTCGCGGCACCCGCCGGGCACCTGGGGCTGCGCGGCAACGGCACCAACGGCTGGATCGGCTGGCCGAACAGCCCGGAGCTGGAGGCGCTGCGCCAGGCCTGGTTCGACGCGCCGGACCTGGCGGCGCAGCAGGCCATCGCGCGCCGGATGCAGGCGCAGGCGATGCAGGACGTGCCGATGATCCCGCTGGGGCAGTACTTCCTGGCCACCGCCCACCGGCGCAACGTGAGCGGGATGCTGGGCGGGGCGCCGCTGTTCTGGAATGTACGGAAGGGGTGATGGGGGTTCTCGGACGGTTCCTCGCCGTTCAAGCAGCGGCGGTCGCGGCGGCGGGCGTGTTGATCCCATTGCCGCGAGTGCCAGAGCTGGTGCGGGCTTCCCCGATGCCGGTCGGGGCCGTTCTCGCCGATGCCGTGAAGACGGCGTTCGTGCTGCTCCTGCTGGCGGCGCCGGCCATCGTGGCGACGAGCTGCGCGGCGGCGCTGTGCCGGCGCGTCACCGGGCGGGTTCCGCTGATCGTCGTGGTCGTCCTTGCCGCGGTCTGGTCGCTGCTGGCGCTCGGCGCCAAGCTGGCCGTCACCCCCGTCTATGACTTGGAGGCGGCGGATGATGGGCCCGGGCTGGGCGCCTTCCTGTTGATCGCCAGTTGCGCCCTTGTCCCTTTGCTTGCCGCCTGGTGGTGGACGCGGCCCGCGCGGCAGGCGTGATGGCGCGGGGACGGGCAGCCGCCGGCCGCCATCGCGCAGCCCGGCGTTCCCCGCCGCTTTCCCCGCGGCCGGAACCCCGTAAAAGCACCCCTGGACGCGAGGAGGCTGGGCATTGCGCGGGCAGGGCATTCGGTTCGGGCAGGTGGCGGCCTCGCTGGGGGGCGTGCTGCTGATCTGGTGGGCGGTCACCGCCTGGGGCGGGGTGAACCCGGTGCTGGTGCCCGGCCCCGCGGTGGTGTGGGCCGCCGCCGTGGAGCTCTGGGCCGACGGCACCATGGGCTCGGACCTGCGCGTCTCGCTGGGGCGCGCGGCGGTGGGCTTCGGCATCGGCTCGGTGCTCGGCGTGCTGGTGGGGCTGCTGACGGCGCGCACGCGCATCCTGGGCGCGGCCGTGACGCCGGTGCTGACGCTGCTGCGGCCCATCCCGGCCATCGCCCTGGTGCCGCTGGCCATCGTGTGGTTCGGCATCGGCGAGGGGTCGAAGTGGTTCGTCATCTCCTACACCGTCTTCCTCGCGGTGTGGCTGAACACGCATCACGGGGCGGCGCACGTGGCCGGCACCTACATCCGCGCCTCGCGTTCCCTGGGCGCGGGGCGGCTGCGCGAGTTCTTCGAGGTGGTGGTGCCGGCCGCCGCCCCGCACATCGTGGCCGGGCTGCGGATGGGGGCGGCGCTGGCCTTCCTGTCGCTGGTGGCGGCCGAGCTGACGGGGGCATCCGCCGGCATCGGCTTCCGCATCCAGGAGGCGCGGCAGTTCATGCAGACGGAGGTGATGTTCGTGAACCTCATCCTGCTCGGCGTGCTGGGGGCGCTGCTGGACGCGCTGTTCGTGGCGCTGGCGAACCGCCTGGTGCACTGGGAACAGCTGTAGTGGCGGGGCTCGTCGAATGCTCGGGCACCGCCATCCGCTTCAAGGCGCGCGGCGGCGGGTGGACGGAGGCGCTGGCGGCGACCGACCTGCGCCTGGCGCCCGGCTCCTTCACCGCGCTGATCGGGCCTTCGGGCTGCGGCAAGTCCACGCTGCTGAACGCCATCGCCGGCTTCGTGCCGCTGGCCGGCGGCGGCGTGGCGGTGGACGGCGCCCAGGTGACGGGGCCATCGCCCGAGGTGGGCGTGGTGTTCCAGCAATACGCGCTGTTCCCCTGGTTCACCGCGCGTGGCAACGTGGAGTTCGCCCTGCGCCGCCTGGGCCTGCCGCGCGCCGAACGCCAGGCGCGTGCCGAGGCGTCGCTGGCCGAGGTGGGGCTGCACGGGCGCGGCGGGGCCTGGCCCGGCCAGCTCTCGGGCGGCATGAAGCAGCGCGTGGCCCTGGCCCGCACCCTGGCCGCCCAGCCCAAGGTGCTGCTGATGGACGAGCCCTTCGGCGCGCTGGACGCCCAGACGCGGGCCACCATGCATGAGCTTCTGCTGGGCGTATGGGAGCGGCGGCGCACCACCGTGCTGTTCGTCACCCACGACGTGGACGAGGCGCTGACGCTTGCCGACCGCATCCACGTCATGGCCTCCGGCCCCGGGCGGATCATCGAGACGATCGAGCTCGGCGACCGCGCCGCGCGCCAGGGGCTGGACTACCTGGCCAACCGCAACCGCATCATCGGGCTGCTGCGCCACGCCCGCCCGCATGGAGACGAGACATGAAGCGCCGCACCCTGCTCACCCTGCTGGCCACGCCCGGCGTGGCCCGCGCGCAGGACCGCGCCGTCCGCATCGGCGGCGGGCTGGCGGCGGAGGCCCCGCAATACGCCGTGGCGCTGGACCGCGGCATGTTCCGCGAAGCCGGGATCGCGCCCGCCGTCACCAACTTCCCCACCGGGCGCGAGGCCTTCGAGGCGCTGGTGGGCGGGCAGCTCGACCTCGCGCTGATGACGGAGTTCCCGGCGGTGGTGGGCACCCTGCGCGCGCAGCGCTTCGGGGTGGTGGCGGTGCTGGCGCGCTACACCGGCAGCCGCATCGTGGGCCGGCGGCGGGCGGGGATCACCGATGCGGTCGCCTCGCTGGCCGGCAAGAAGGTCGGCGTCACCGTCGGCACCAACACCCACTTCATGTTGGCGGGCGAGCTGGCGGCAGCCGGCGTCTCCGCCGAGATCGTCAATGTCGGCCCGGCCGACCTGGTGCCCACCCTGGTGCGCGGCGACGTGGATGCGGCGGCCACCTTCCCCTCCTTCTACGCCGGCGCGCGGCGGGCGCTGGGGGCGGACATCGTGGAGATTCCGGTGCGCGGCTACCAGCCGACCTACCTGCTGGCCGGCTCCGAAGCCTTCATCCGCACCGATGCCGACGCGGTGCAGCGCGTCCTGCGCGCGCTGATCCGCGCCGAGGCGGCGATCGCGGCCGACCTGCCGGCG
>JALHNW010000343.1 GCA_022843345.1 Rubritepida sp.
GGGCGGCGCAACGCCGGCCAGCACGGGCGCCAGCGCCGGCAGCGGCCCGACCCGCTGACGGCGGGGACGCCCCACGCCACGACCACCCCGGCGCGGGCGAAGCTCCGCGGCCGCGCACAGGACAAGGCACGCAAGGCGACAGCCACGCCCCCGCCCCCTCCGGTCGCGCCGGGGCTTCGCCCTGGCGCGGAGACGAACATGCAGGACGGGACAGGCCCGGCGCGGGCGACGCCCCGCGGCCGCGCGCAGGAAAAGGCGCACCCCAGGACGAAGGCGCGCCTGCCACCGGGGTCCCCGCCGAGGTTTTGCCGCGCCGCGCAGCGACGCGACAAAACCTCGGTGGGGCTACTCCAGGCTGACCTGCCCCGCGGTGACGGCCTGGTAGGTGGAGATGGCCAGCGTCAGCGGGTCGAAGGGCCTGGACATGATGAAGGCGGGCTCGATCTCCTCCGCCGTCAGCAGCCGTTCGGGATAGGCGGTGACGAAGATCACCGGCACCTTCACCGAGGTCATGATGCGGCGCACGGCGTTGATGCCGTCGCCGCCGCGGCCGAGGTTCACGTCGGCGAGGATGAGGCCGGTCGGGCGCTCGGTGGCGAGGCGCACGGCCTCGGCCTCCGAGGCGGCGACGCCGACGACGCGGTGCCCGCAGCGCTGCACCAGCATCCGCAGGTCCATGGCGATGACCGGCTCGTCCTCGATGATGAGCACGTCGGTCGCGGTGGCCTCGCGCAGGTGCAGCCGGGCCTGGTCGAGCAGGCGCTGGGCCTCGGCCTCGTCCAGGCCGGTGACCTGGGCGGCCTGGGCGACGTCCAGCTCCTCCAGCGAGGTGAGGAGGAGGAGCTGGCGCTCCAGCGGGGACAGGCGGCCGGTGACGGGGCCGAGGCCTTCGGCGGCGAGGCGCGTGACGCCGGCGTAGAGGGCGAGGCGCCCGGGCATGTCGGGCAGGCCGGCGCGCAGGGCGCCAGCCACCATGGCGTCGCCGGCGGATTGCGAGCCGGCCAGGGCGCGGGCGTAGCGGCGGGCGTAGGGCAGGGCCTGCATCAGCTCGGCGTCGGCGAGGGAAGTCATGATGGGGGCTCCTGAAACGATGCTGCGTGGTGGATATTATGCGGCGAATGGATTCCTTCGCCATACGTTCCGAGTTGCCCCGGCTGCTGCCGCCCCTGCGTGCCTATGGGCGGGCCCTGTGCCGCAACGCCCAGCAGGCCGACGACCTGGTGCAGGAGACGATCCTGCGCGCGCTGCGCGCCGAGGGCCAGTTCGAGCCGGGAACGGAGCTGCGGGCCTGGCTGTTCACCATCCTGCGCAACTGCTGGCTGGGCCAGGTCCGCAAGGCGGGGCGGGAACGGCGCGCGATGGACGTGCTGCGCCCGGAGGAGGCGCGGGCGGCCAGCCAGGGCGACCGCATGGCGCTGGGCGAGCTGGCGCGCGCCATGGACGCCCTGCCGGTGGCCCAGCGCGAGGCGCTGATGCTGGTGGGGGCGGAGGGGATGACGACGGCGCAGGCCGCCCTGGTGGTGGGCGTGCCGGAGGGGACGATCAAGGCGCGCGTCAGCCGCGCGCGCAACGCCCTGCGCGCGGCGCTGGCCCATCCCGAGGCGGAGGCGGTCTCCCTTCATTCCCCCTCGTAATGGGAAGCATCGCCGGGGGTTGCATCGGCGGGCGGCGGTTTTTTCGTCATGGATGCGACGCAACGAAAGCGGCGGCAGCGGTATTCCCCCTGCATGACCAACCAGCGGATGCCTGCGATGCGAGACCACACGGCCCCGAACGTCATGGACCAGATGGGTGCGACGGACCCCGAGACGCCCTTCCACTCGCTGATGGTGGCGGCCCTTCCCGGGCTGCGGCAGCAGGCCTTCGCGCTGACCCGCAACCGCGCCGACGCGGACGACCTGGTGCAGGCGGCGGTGACGAACGCGCTGTCCGCGCAGCATTCCTTCATGCCGGGCACGAACTTCAAGGCGTGGATGAGCCGCATCCTGCGCAACCGCTTCCTGAGCGACATGCGCCGCCGCCGCGAGACGGTGGAGGTGGACGAGGCGCCGGCCGAGGCCTTCGCCCGCGCGGCGAGCCAGGAGGACAGCATCGCCCTGCAGGAGCTGCGCCACGCGCTGGCGAAGCTGCCGGCCGACCAGCGCCTGGCGCTGATGATGGTGACGGTGCAGGGCCTGTCCTACGAGGAGGTGAGCGCGCAGCTGGGTGTGGCCGTCGGCACGCTGAAGTGCCGCGTGTTCCGCGCCCGCAAGCAGCTCCAGGCGATGCTGCTGGGCGAGGGCCCGGCGGAGAAGCGCGCGAGCGAGGCGGCACGCAAGGGCGCTTCCCCCCAAGCCTCCACCCGTCGTATGGTGGACACGGACCGGCGCATCGGCGCCGGCTGAGGGATTTCGGTGAGCGAACCACCGCAGAAACGAGCACGGGCGCCAGCAGACATGGGACCCAGGACGGATGTCGCGGGGCGGGGACGCAGGTCCTCGCCCGACGCCGCCTTCGAGGTGTGGCTGAAGAACGGGCTGCACGCCATCTACGACCAGGTGGCGCAGGAGCCGGTGCCGCAGGAGATGCTCGACCTCATCCAGCAACATGCCGAGGCGGCCGCGAAGAAGTAGCGTCGCGGCCACGCCATGGCCCGGGGACAGCATGACCAGGGCCTTCTTCTCGGGTATCCGCGCGCGCCTGGTGGCGCTGGTGCTGGTGGCCGGCATTCCCGTGGCCATCATCGCCGGCGCGAACGCCTGGCAGAAATACGAGGGCGCGCTGGCCGGCATCGCCGAGACGGCGACGCTGGTGGGCGAGGCCGACGCCGTGCGCCACGCCGTCGCCCTCGATGACCAGGAGCGCCTGGTGCGCGGCCTCGCCGCGCTGCGCGACGTCATGGAGCGGCCGGCGGAGGAATGCACGCGCGCCCTGGCGCGGCTGCGCGAGCTGCTGCACGCCCGCACCCTCGACCTGTGGTTCCTCGACGGGCAGGGGCGGCTGCTGTGCAACTCGCTGGGGACGGAGCGGGGCTTCGACTATTCGGGGCAGTCCTACTTCCCGCGCGTGCTGGCGGCGCGGGACTTCGTGCTGGGCGACATCGTCCTTGGCCCCGCCTCGCGCCGCATGCTGCTGCCCGGCGTGGCGCCGGTGCTGGCAAACGGGGAGGTCGCGGCGATCGCCGGGGCGGCGATCAGCGCGGACTGGCTGGCGGGCGCGCCGGCCGGGACGACGCGGCACCGCGCCTGGGTGATGGACCCCGGCGGCCGGCCCT
>JALHNW010000344.1 GCA_022843345.1 Rubritepida sp.
AGCCACAGCCGCCCGCCGGCCAGCGCGGTGACGCCGCCGCCGGCGCGCAGGAAGGAGGCGTCCAGCCGCTCGGCCCGGGCCAGCATGGCCGAGGACAGCGGCGAGACGCCGGCCACCGCCACCGCGCCGAGCACGAGGGCCACCACCATCGGCCCCGACAGGAAGCCCCAGGCCGAGACGCCGGCCGCGCGCGCCACGATCAGCTCGGAGGAGCGGGCGAGCTGCCAGAAGGCCATGATGCCGCCCAGCAGCAGCGCGAAGGGCAGGATCTGCAGGGCCACGAAGGGCATGCGCAGTCCCGCGATGGAGCCCACCAGCGCCAGCGTCGCGTCCGGCCGCGTGGCGGCGCGGCGCAGCAGCTCGATGAAGTCGAACATGCTGACCAGCAGCGTGAGCGCCAGCAGCATCAGCAGCGTCGCGCCCAGGAAGCGCCGAGCGACGTAGAGCGTGAGCGTGGGGGCGGTGATCACCGCGCCCAGCCCCGCAGCCGGTCGGACAGGCCCGGCCGCCCCGCCAGCACCCAGGCCGAGAGCAGCCCGGGCAGCAGCGCGTGCAGCCAGATCAGGAAGATCAGCTTGGGCTGGCGCGCGGCGACCGAGGCGATGCCCAGCCCCGCCGCCAGCAGCGCCACCATCAGCAGCGCGCCCAGCGCCAGCGGCACGGCGCCGCCATGCCGCCGGAAGCCCGCCGAGAGCGCCACGGCCAGCGCCATCAGCGCGAAGCCCACCGCCGTCAGCGGGCTGGCGAGGCGGGAATGCGCCTCGGCCAGGAAGCGGCGCCGGTCGCGCGTGCTCACCTCCGGCTCGGGGTGGAGCAGCTCCTCCAGCGTGCGTTCCTGGGCGTTGCGGAAGCGGTTCTGCTCGGCCCGGCTGGCCTGGGCGAGGTCCAGGCTGTTCTCGGCGAAGGTGAGCACGGACAGGCGGGTCTGCACCGTGCCGTCGCCTTGCTGCGCGCGCTCCAGCTGCTGGCGCTGGCCGTTGACCAGCGTCACCCGCGGGCCGACCGGCGTCTGGGTGATGCGCCCGCTCTCGGCGATGATGGTCACCGGCGCGCCGCGCTCGCGCGCGTCATGCACCAGGATGCCGCGCAGGTTGCCCTCCGCGTCGCGGTCGCGCGCGTAGACCGTCAACTCCTCGCCCACCGAGCTGAACACGCCTTCCTGGAGCAGCAGCCCCGCCATCTGGTTGCGGATCTCGAACTGCCATTCGCGGAAGGCCTGGGCCGAGGCGGGGCTGAGCCACAGGTTCAGCGCGAAGCACAGCGCCATGGCCACGGTGGCCACCGCCAGCGCGGGGCGCGACAGCTCGCCATCCGACAGGCCGGCGGCGCGCATCACCACCAGCTCCCGGTCGCTCGACAGGCGGACATAGGTGAACAGCGTCACCACGAAGGTGGTGATGGGCAGGATCACGCCGAAGAAGCCGGGCAGCAGCAGCCCCGTCAGCTCCAGGAACACCCAGATGGACAGGCCGCGGTCCAGCACCAGCTCGATGAAGCGCAGCGACTGGGTGAGCCAGACCAGCGCCGCCAGGCCGACCGTCACCGCCAGCAGCGCCACCGCCAGCTGGCGCATGACGTAGGTGTCTATGCGCGTCACGGTGTCGCCGGGAAGACCACGCCGGGGTTCATGATGCCCCGCGGGTCCAGCGCGGCCTTGATGGCGCGCATGGCCGCGTATTCCGCCCCGCCGCGCCATTCCTCCAGCATGCCGGTCTTCAGCCGGCCCACCCCGTGCTCGGCGCTGAAGGAGCCGCCGAGGCGGCGCACCACCGCGTTGACCGCGTCCATGATGTCGTGGCTGCGCGCCAGGAACTCGTCCGCCGCCATGCCCTCGGGCTGCTGGAGGTTCATGTGGATGTTGCCGTCGCCCATGTGGCCGAAGGGCACGGGGCGCGCGCCGGGGATGAGCGCGCGGCAGGCCGCCGACGCCTCGCGGATCAGCGCGGGCACGGCGGAGACGGGGACGGAGACGTCGCTCTTCACGCTCGCACCGGCCCGCTTCTGCGCCTCCGGGTGCTCCTCGCGCAGCTTCCAGATGGCCTGGCGCTGCGCCTCGGATTCGGCGAGTGCGGCGTCCGTCACCTCGCCGGCCTCCAGCGCCGCCTCCAGCACGGATTCCAGGAGGCCGCGCAGGCCCGCGCCCTCGCGCGAGGCAGAGAGGTCCACCAGGGCGTAGTGCGCGGCCTCCTCGGCCAGCGGCAGGGCGACGCCCTCGATGTGGCGCAGCACCAGGCCCATGCCGGTGCCGGACATGTACTCGAAGGCGCGCACCGCGCCCTCGTCGGCGGCGCGGAAGCGGCGGAACAGGGCGAGCGCCGAATCCTCGTCCGGGCAGGCGCAGAGCGCGGTCGCCGTCTCGCGCGCCGCGGGGAACAGGCGCAGCACCGCCTTGGTGATGATGCCCAGCGTGCCCTCGGCGCCGACGAACAGGTGGCGCAGCGCGTAGCCGGTGTTGTCCTTGCGCAGCCGCCGCAGCCCCTCGATCACCGAGCCGTCGGGCAGCACGACCTCCAGGCCCAGCATCAGCTCGCGCGCGTTGCCGTAGCGCACGGTGGTGTTGCCGCCGGCGTTGGTGGAGAGCAGGCCGCCGATCATCGCCGTGCCCTCCGCGCCCAGGCTCAGCGGGAACAGCGCGCCGTGCTCCGCCGCCACCCCCTGGGCGGTGGCGAGCACCAGCCCGGCCTCCACCGTCATGGTCATGTCGGCCACGTCCACGTCGAGCACGCGGTTCATGCGCGCGAGGCTGAGCACCACCTGGCGCGGCGCGTCCTGCGGCGTGGCGCCCCCGACCATGGAGGTGTTGCCGCCCTGCGGGTAGATGCGGATGCCCTGCGCGGCGCAGAGCTTCACGCAGGCCGCCACCTCCTCCGTGCTCCCCGGGCGCAGCACCGCCATGGCCTGGCCGCGGTAGAGCCCGCGCCAGTCGGCAAGGTACGCGTCCATGTCGGCACCCGTGAGCAGGCCGGAAGGCCCGAGGATGTCGGCGAAGCCGGGGGGGAGGCTGTCGAGCGGCATGAGGGCGTCATAGCGCCCCCGCCGGGCGGTGTCACCGCGGCGCGGCGGCGCGCGTCAGCCGGTCGCGGATCGCCTCGGCCAGCCCCTCGCCCGGCACCGGCATGGCGGCGATCCCGCGCAGGCCCAGGCGCTGCCCCTTCAGAGCGCCGCCCTTCAAGGCTTCGGTGTAATCGGCCTTGCGCCGGTCCGCTTCCGAAGCGGCCGGATCTTCAAGATCGGCGCCCGCCAGGGCCGT
>JALHNW010000345.1 GCA_022843345.1 Rubritepida sp.
GCCGCCGCCACCGCCGCCGGCTGCGCGCCGCGCATCGCCGCCAGCCCGGCCTTCATCGCGCCCTCGGCGAAGGCGCGGTTCTTCTCGGCGCCCAGGGCGGCGAGGCGCGCGCCGGCCTTGGCCGGGTTGGCCCAGAGCTGGGCGCTGTGCATCATGAACACCCACCCCGCCTCGGCGAGCCAGGCATGGGCGGCGAAGGGATTGGCGGGGGGCTTGCGGCGCATGCCGTCCACATGGGCATGGCGCCGGTGCCGTCACAGGGGCGCGAGTTCGGCCAGCACCCGCGCGGTGTGCTCGCCAAGGGCCGGGGCGGGCGCCGTCCAGGGGCCGATGCCGGGGATGGCCGGCACCGGCATGGCGCCCAGCCCGGGCTGGTCCATCAGCGGCGCGGCGTTGATGGCCTGCACATGCGGCTCGGCCAGGAAGTCCAGCGGGGAGTTCACCCGGTCGCACAGCAGCCGCGCGCCTTGCAGCAGCGCCACCCACTCGGCGGCGGGGCGGGTGGCGAAATGGGCGCGCAATTCCTCCAACAACGCCGGCTTGTTGGCGGCGCGGTCGGCGAAGCGGAGGAAGCGCGGATCCTCCAGCCATTCCGCGCGGCCGATGACGCGGCACAGGGACTGCCACTCCTCCTCGCGCACCAGGGCCAGCATCAGCCAGGCGCCGTCGCTGCCCTGATAGGTGCCGGCGGGGACGTTCAGCTCGGCCGGGACACGGCCGGTGAGGCCGGATTCCGCGATGGGCAGCGCCAGCAGCGCGGCGGCGGCCCCGATCAGCGCCACGTCCAGGTGGCGGCGGCGCGGCGGCGCGCCCTCGCGCCGGTCGCGCGCCTGCTCGACCAGCGCCGACTGGCAGGCGGCGAAGGCGGAAAGCCCGGTGAAGACGTCCACCGGCAGGGTCGGCAGGCGGTGCGGGATGCCGTCGGCGCCCAGGTTGCAGGCGGCCATCCCGGCATAGGCCTGGGCCACGCCGTCGGTGCAGGGCCGTTCGCGCAGCGGCCCCGTCTGGCCGAAGCCGGAGACGGAGATGCAGACGGCATCGGGCTTCGCCGCCTCCGGCCCCAGGCCGATGCGCGCGGCCACGCCGGGGCGGAACGCCTCGATGAGCACGTCGGCGCGCGCGGCCAGCTTCGCCGCCTGCGCCTGGCCGGCAGGGTCCGCGAGGTCGAGCACCACGGCCTCCTTGCCGCGGTTGAAGACGGTGTGCATCACGCTGTGGCTCCCGTTGCGCGTGGACAGGCCGCGCGACCAGTCGCCCTTCGGCGGCTCCAGCTTCACCACGCGGGCGCCGGCCTGGGCCAGCAGCATGCCGCAATACGGGCCGGCGATGCCCTGCGCGGCGTCCAGCACGAACAGGCCCTCATAGGGTCCAGGCATTGGCGTTTCCCTTCCGTCGAACCTATCCTGCCGGGAACAAGGGGAATGTCCATGCGAACCACCCGCCGCGCGGCGCTGCTGCTGCCGCTGGCCATGCCCGCGGTCGCGCAAGAGTGGCCCACGCGCACCATCCGCTTCGTCGTGCCTTATCCGCCCGGGGGGCCAACCGACCTGGTGGGGCGGGTCGCCGCGGCGGCCCTGCCGGTGCCCGCGATGGTCGAGAACCGCGCCGGCGCATCGGGCGCCATCGGCGCCGGCGAGGTGGCGCGCGCCGCACCTGACGGCACCACCTTCATGGTGAACGCCTCTGCCCACGTCATCGTCCCGCACCTCCAGCCGCAGCCCTTCGACCCCATCGGCGACTTCACGCCCGTCACCGAGCTGGCGAAGGTGCCGCTGGTGGTGGTGGTGCCAGCCGCCTCGCCGATCCGCGACGTCGCCGGCCTGCTGGCGGCGGCGCGCGCCCGGCCGCTGACCTACGCCTCCTCCTCCATCGGCGGGGCGCCGCACCTGGCGGGGGAGCTGTTCAAGCTGCTGGGCCGGGTGGACCTCACCCACGTCCCCTATCGCGGCTCCGGCCCCGCCCTCACCGACCTGCTGGCCGACCGGGTGAACGTGATGTTCGACAGCCTGGCCAGCAGCGCGGGCCACATCCGCGAGGGGCGGCTGCGGGCGCTCGCCGTTTCCACCGCGCAGCGCCTGCCCGAGCACCCGGACTGGCCGACCGTGGCCGAGGCCGGCGTGCCGGGCTACGAGATCACCACCTGGTACGGCCTCTGGGGACCGAAGGGCCTGCCGCCTGCCGTGGCGGCGCGGATGCAGGCGGCGCTTGCCCGCGGCCTGGCGCAAGGCGAGCACGCCGCGCGGCTGGCCGCCATGGGCGCCATCCGCACCGTGCCGCCGCCCGAGGAGTTCGCCCGCTTCGTGCAGGCGGAGTTCGACCGCTGGGGCCGGCTGGTGCGCGAGGCGGGGATCAAGGGCGAATGAACGGGCGCGCCGAATGGGCCGCCACCCTGCTGCGCGTGGCGATGGGGACGATGTTCCTGGCCCACGGGGTGCTGTGGAAGCTGGTGCAGGCCGGGCCGCAGCACGTCATCCCGTGGTTCGCCGCCCAGGGCTACCCCTGGTGGTTCGGCTGGGTGGTGATCGCCGCCGAAAGCCTGGGCGGGCTCCTGTTGCTGCTGGGGGTGGGCGTGCGGCTGGTGGCGCCGGCGCTGGCGGCGCTGATGGCCGGCATCACCTGGCACCAGTTCCCGAACGGCTGGCTCTACACCTACCCGAATGGCGGCTGGGAATACCCGGCCTTCTGGACCGTGGCGCTGGTGGCCCTGGCATTGCTGGGCCCCGGCAAGGGAGCATTGCGCGCATGAAGGCCGTGGTCTGCGAATCCTGGCGCCCGTGGGACGCGCTGGAGCTGCGCGAGGTGGCGCCCCCCGCCCTGCGCCCCGGCGCCGTGCGCCTGAAGGTGGAGGCGGTGGGCGTGTCCTTCGCCGCGCAGCTCGTCGTGCAGGGCAAGTACCAGCGCCGCCCGCCCCTTCCCTTCACCCCGGGCACCGAGGTGGTGGGCACCGTGCTGGAAGGCCCGCTCCCCGCCGGTACGCGCGTCTTCGCGGTGCTGGACTGGGGCGGGCTGGCCGAGGAGGCGGTGGCCGACGCCATCCATTGCACCCCCATCCCGCCCGGCGTGCCGGACCCGCTGGCCGGGGTGGCGATACCCATTTCCTACCCCACCGCGGCCTCGGCCCTGATGTGGCGCGGGCGGGTGGGGCCCGGCGACTGGGTGCTGGTGCACGGCGCGGCCGGCGGCGTGGGGCTGGCCGGGGTGGAGGTGGCGAAGGCGCTGGGCTGCCGCGTCGTCGCCCGCGCGGCGGCGG
>JALHNW010000346.1 GCA_022843345.1 Rubritepida sp.
GGGGGGGGGGTTCGGGGCCCCCCCCCCGCGCCGCGCAACCCCGTCACGCCCCTTGCGCCGCCCGCAGGAACTTCGCCGCCGTGAAGGGGGCCGAGCGCATCCGCACCCCCGTCGCGTCGAAGATGGCGTTGCCCACCGCGCTGGGCACCACCGCCGCCGCCGGCTCGCCCGCGCCCCAGGGGCGTTCGGCCGGGCGGTCCACCAGGTCCACCACGATCTCCGGCACCTCGGGGAAGGTGATGACCTGGTAGCTCGCCCAGTCCAGGCTGGTGACGTGGCGGCGGTCGAAGGTCATCTCCTCCTTGAAGGTGCGCGACAGGGTGTGGATGACGTTGCCCTCCACCTGGGACTTCACGCCGTCGGGGTTGATGATCTGCCCGCAATCATGGCTGCACAGGAAGCGCGTCACCTTGATCGCGCCGGTGATGCGGTTCACCTCCACCTCCGCCACCGCGGCGACGTAGGTCCGCACCAGCTCGTACTTCACGAAGGTGACGCCGCGGCCGCGCAGCACCTCGCCGCCGCGGTCCCCCTGCGGGCTGGGGCGCGTCTGCCAGTTGGCCAGCCGCGCCACGCGCTCGATCACCTCGCGTCCGCGCGCCTCCTCGCGCGGCAGCAGGGACAGGCGCAGCTCCACCGGGTCCTTGCCGCCTGCCGCCGCCAGCTCGTCCAGGAAGCACTCGGAGGCGTAGGTGTTTTGCATCCGCCCCGGCGTGCGGATCCAGGAGGGGCGGAAGGGCGTGGTGTCCAGCCGGTGGCACGTCGTCTTCACCGCCGGGAAGCCGTAGGGCTGCGCCAGGTTGTGCACGATGTTGCCGGGATGGATCGCGTTCTCGCGCGGCATCCCGCCCAGTTCGGCGGCGGTCAGGTCCACGTTGCCGCCGGCGCCCTTGGGGATCCAGGCCTCCGCCTCCCAGCCCAGGATGTTGCCCTGCGCGTCCAGCCCGCCGCGCAGCTCCACCAGATGCGGCGGTCCCTTGGGGTCCCAGCCATGCTCGTCGGCGCGCATCCATTGCACGCGCACCGGCCGGCCCACCGCCTTGGCCAGCAGCGCGGCGTCGGCGGCGGCGTCCTCGTGCCCGTTGCGGCCGTAGCAGCCCGCGCCCTCGAGGTAGATGCAGCGCACCTTGTCCACCGGCTCGCCCAGCATCAGGGCCAGCTGCTTGCGCAGGTTGTGCGTGGCCTGCGAGGCGCTCCAGCAGGTCAGCCGGCCATCCCCCCACTCGGCCACCGCGCAGGACGGGCCCATGGAGGCGTGGGAGTTGATGCCGAAGTCGTAGGTGCCCGACACCTGCCGCGCCGCGCCGCGGATCGCCCCGGCCGCGTCGCCGCGCTCGCTGGTCACCTGCACCTGGGCGACGGGGGTGGCCTTCACATGCTCCCAGATGCGCGCCTGGTCGGGCAGGCCGGCCCAGTCGGTCCAGTCCACCCGCAGCTCGCGCGCCGCGCGCACCGCGGCCCACTCCGTCTCCGCCACCACGCCGACGAAGCCCGCCTGGTGCACCACCCGCACCACGCCGGGGATGTGGCGCACGCTCGCCTCATCCACCGAGCGCGCCGTGCCGCCGAGCGAGGGTGGGCGCACTGGGCGGCCATGCAGCATGCCCGGCCGCTTCAGGTCATGGATGTATTCGAAGCGCCCGAACACCTTGTCCGGAATGTCCACGCGCGGGACGCTGCGGCCCACGACGGTGCGCGCGCCGGGCGCCTTGATCGGCGCGTTGGCGTCCAGCGGCAGGGCCACGCGCCCCTCGCCCACCAGCGCGGCCAGAGCCACCCGGCCCTGCGGCGCCACCACCTCGCCGGCCTCGATCCGCAGCGCGGCGGGCGCGACGTTGAACCGCTCCCCTGCCCGGCGCAGCACCTCCTGGCGAAGCGTGGCGGCCGCCGTGCGCAGCGCCACGCCGGCGTTCTGGATGGACAGCGAGCCGTAGGTCGGCCCCTGGTCCGGCGTCAGGGCCGTGTCGCCCTCCACCACGCGCACGCGTCCGAGCGGGATGTCCAGCTCCTCGGCGGCGATCTGCATGAAGCCGGTCCGCACCCCCGTGCCGAGGTCCACCTTGCCGATGAACACCGTGCAGCTTCCATCCGCCCCGAGCGCGAGGAAGGATTCCACCCGGTCGGCCGCGACCGGCTTCTCCGTCCAGGCTGCCGCGCCCCGTGGCGTGGCCGCGAAGCCCACCAGCAGCGCGCCGCCCGCCAGCAGCAGGGAGCGCCGGTCCATCATCGCCTGGTCCATGGTCAGCCTCCCGCCGCCGCGCGCATCACGGCCGCCACCACGCGCGGATGGGTGCCGCAGCGGCAGATGTTGTTCGCCAGCGCCTCCTTCACCTGCGCCTCGGATGGGCGCGGCGTCTTCGCCAGGAAGGCCGCCGATTCCATGATCATGCCGTTGGTGCAGTAGCCGCACTGCACCGCCGCCTCGGCGATGAAGGCGGCCTGGAGGCGGTGCGGCGCCTCGGGCGTGCCCAGCCCTTCCAGCGTCACCACCCGCTTGCCCACCGCCTCGGTGGCGGGCACGGAGCAGGAGCGCACGGCCACGCCGTCCAGGTGGAACGTGCAGGCGCCGCATTGCGCCAGGCCGCAGCCGTAGTGCGGCCCCGTAACGCCCGCCTGGTTGCGCAGGACGTAGAGCAGCGGCTCGGTCGGGTCGTCCACGGTGGCGGTCACGGCGCGGCCGTTGACCGTCAGGGCCAGGGTCTGGCTCATCTCGGCGTTCCTCTCCAGGCGGCGCCCGTTGCGTGCCGGCGCCTTCGGCGGCAGCAAAGCGCGAAGCGGGCGCGGCGGCAATGGAATTCCGGCAGGGCTTCCCGGACCTGTGCGCCGCGTCCCGCCCCGCTTGCGCCGGGCTGGGGCGCGCCGCAGCCTCCGCACGGCCAGCCCGGAGAGACCGCCATGACCACCACCCGCGCCGCCCTGCTGGGCGCCCTGCTGCTCGCCCCCCTCGCCGCGGGCGCGCAGCCCGCCTTGCCGCCTCCTGCCGAGATGCAGCGCGGCGTCGCCAGCACCGCCACGGTGGAAGCCGTGGACCGCCGCACGCGCGAGATCACCCTGCGCGCCGCCGATGGCGAGCTGGAAACCTTCACCGCGCCGGCGGACATGCGGAACTTCGACCGCATCCGCCGAGGCGACCGCGTGGTGGCTCAGATGACCGGCGCGGTGTCCCTTGCCCTCGCCCAGGGAGGCAGCGCCGGCGTCCCGGTCGCCGCGTTCGGCGCGGGGCGCCGGCCGGAAGGCGAGCGCCCGG
>JALHNW010000347.1 GCA_022843345.1 Rubritepida sp.
AGGTGCTGGTCGCGCGCCGCGATCGCGGTGGCGATGGCGAGGTTGGCGCCCGATCCCTCGCCGGCCATCGCCACCCGCCGCGCGTCGAAGCCCAGCGCGGTGGCCTGCCGCACCGCCCAGCGCCAGGCCGACAGCGCGTCCTCATGCGCCACCGGGAAGCGGTGCTCGGGCGCCAGCCGGCCCTGGACGGACAGCAGCATGGCGCCGGATTCGTGCGCCAGCGCGCGGGCCAGCGGCTCGGCAGCGTCGAGCGAACCCGCGATCCAGGCGCCGTTGCCGTAGAACACGACGAGCGGCGGCCGCTCGCCCAGGCCGGGCGGGAGGTAGAGCCGCGCCGGCAAGGCCTGGCCGAAGGGGGTGCGGATCTCCACCTCCTCGCGCCGCGCCATCGGGTGGCGCTCGCCGGGGGCGGCGTCCTCGGCGATCTCGGCCAGGGTCGCGCGGCTGCGGAATCGGGGCGGGTCCATGTCCGCTGCGTCGGGGCCGTTGCGGCGTAGGAAGCCGTCCAGCAGGGCGCGCATCTCGGGGTTCGCCTCGCCGGTGGGGTCGGCCGGCTCGGCGCCGCAGGCGGCGAGGGCGAGGGGGACGCCGAGGAAGAGGCGGCGGGACAGCATGGCACGGCACCTCGCGGTGTGAGGCCGGCTGAACGCCCCGCCGGAAGCGGCGGTTGCCGCTCAGGACTCCGCGAGAAAGCCTTGCAACACTTGGATTTGTTCGGCGTTCATCAGGCTCGGCGCGTGCCCGCAGCCGCCGATCTCCACCAGCCGCGCGCCCGGCCTGGCGGCCATGGCGCGCGCGTCGGATTCCGTCAGCAGGTCGCTCTGCGCGCCGCGCAGGATGAGCGTGGGCGCGCTGCCCATCGCCCAGATGGCGGACAGGTCGGCATCCTGCGCCGGGCCGGCGTTGAAGGGCGCGGCGATGGCGGGGTCGTAGTGCAGCGCCAGCCCGCCTTCCACCTCCCGCACCGAATGGCGCGCCAGGTGCGCGAAGTCCGTGCCCGGGCCGAAGGGGGCGTGAACGCGGGCGAGGTAGGCCTCCACCGCCGCGAGGTCCGCGAACAGCGCCGGCGCGGCGGCGAGGTAGGCGCCGATGCGCGCCAGCGCGTCGGCCGGGATGCGCGCGCCCACGTCGTTCAGCACCATCCGCCGGATCGGGTTGCCCGGCCCGGCCGCCACCAGCATGCCGCAGATGCCGCCCAGCGAGGTGCCCACCCAGTCCACCGGCCCATCCAGCCGCGCCAGAAGGTGCGCCAGCGCCACGACGTAGGAAGGCGGCTGGTACAGCGCGGGGTCTGGCAGCCAGTCGGAGGCGCCGCGCCCCGGCAGGTCCGGGCAGATCACGCGGCGGCCCTGGGTGGCCAGCGCCTGGGCCAGCGCGTCGAAGTCGCGCCCGTTGCGCGTCAGCCCGTGCACGCACAGCACGGGCATGCCGTCCGGCGGCCCCCATTCCACCCAGGCGAGCCGGTGGAACCGCCCCCCCAGCAGGTAGGCGCAGGCGCCGCGCCGCATCAGCTGGGCTTGCCCTGAGCGGCGGCGATGGCGGCGTCGTCCATCCCCAGCATGCCCTTCAAAACCTGGTCGTTGTGCTGGCCCAGCACGGGCGGCGGCGCGGGGTAGTCGGCCGGCGTGGCGGAAAGCTTCACCGGGTTGGCGATCACCTCGATCTCCGCGCCGCTGGCGTGCGGCAGGCGCAGCACCATGCCGCGCGCCTGGACGTGCGGGTCGGCGAAGACCTCCTTGAGCGTGTTGATGGGGCCGCAGCCGATCTTCTTCTCCTCCAGCGCCGCCACCCATTCGGCGGTGGTGCGGCCCTTCATCACGGGCGTGAGCGTCTGGGTCACCAGGTCCCGGTTGCCGACGCGCGCGGCGTTGGTCTGGAAGCGCTCGTCCGCCAGCAGGTGCTCGCAGCCGAAGGAGCGGCAGAAGCGCTCGAAGGTGGGGTCGTTGCCGATGGCCAGGATGATGTAGCCGTCCTGGGTCGGGAATTCCTGGTAGGGGCTGATGTTGGGGTGCTGGTTGCCCAGGCGCGGCGGGTTCTCCTTGGTCGCCAGGAAGTTCATGCCCTGGTTCGCCAGCCAGGCGACGTGCGTGTCCAGCATGCCGATGTCCACCTGCTGGCCCTCGCCGGTCGCGTGGCGGTGGTTCACCGCGGCCAGGATGCCGATGCAGCCGTACAGGCCGGCGAAGAGGTCCGCCACCGGCACGCCCACCTTCTGCGGCGAGCCGCCGCCGTCGCCGGTCAGCGACATCACGCCGCCCATCGCCTGGATCAGCGCGTCGTAGCCCGGGCGGGGCGCGTAGGGGCCGGTCTGCCCGAAGCCGGTGATGGAGCAGTAGATCAGGCGCGGGTGCTTCGCGCGCAGCTGCTCCCAGCCAAGGCCATACTTGGCGAGCGCGCCGACCTTGAAGTTCTCCACCAGGATGTCGCAATGCTCCAGCAGGCGGTGCACCACGGCCTGGCCCTCGGGGGTGGCGATGTCCAGCGTCACGCTCAGCTTGTTGCGGTTCACGCCGAGGAAGTAGGCGCTCTCCTTCGTCTCGGGCCAGAAGGGGGGCGCGAAGCCGCGGGTGTCGTCGCCGGCCTCCGGCCGCTCGACCTTGATCACCTCCGCGCCCAGGTCGCCCAGCATCTGCGTGCAGGTGGGGCCGGCGAGGACGCGGGTGAGGTCGAGCACCCTCAGCCCCTTCAACGGTCCGGTGCGGTCTGTCATGGCGCGGCTTTCCCCTGGCATGCGTGCGCTTCCGCATTAACGCCGGGCTACGCGGGCGGCAATGCGGGGCCTTGCCATCGGCGGTTGTGGGTGCGAGGCACGCGCGCATGAGCCTCGCCCGCGTCCTCACCTTCGCCTTCCAGGGCATCGCCGCGGTGCCGGTGGAGGTGCAGGTGCAGCTCACCTCCGGCCTGCCGGCCTTCCTGCTGGTGGGCATGGCCGACAAGGCGGTGGGCGAGAGCCGGGAGCGCGTGCGCGGCGCGCTGGCCAGCCTGGGCCTGTCGCTGCCCGCCAAGCGCGTGCTGGTGAACCTGGCGCCGGCCGACCTCGCCAAGGAGGGCTCCCACTACGACCTGCCGATCGCGCTGGCGCTGCTGGCGGCGATGGAGGTGATCCCGGCCGAGGAGATGGCCGCCTTCGCCGCGCTGGGCGAGCTGTCGCTGGACGCCACGCTGCAACCCGTGGCCGGCGTGCTGCCGGCGGCGCTGGCGGCGGCCGAGCGCGCGCTGGGCCTGGTCTGCCCCGCGGCCC
>JALHNW010000348.1 GCA_022843345.1 Rubritepida sp.
ACGGCCCTTGCAGGGGCGCATCCAAGGCGCGCGCGGCGGCCAGCAGCGCCAGGTCGGCGCGCGCGCGGCGCGCGAAGGAGGCCAGCTCCATCCCCTTGGCCAGCGCCACCGTCCAGCTCAGGACGGAGGCGAAGGCCAGGCCGCCCATCACGGCCTGCACGATCGGGTCCGCCTGGAGCACCATGTCCCAGGGCGAGAGGTTCACGGACATGGGGCTAAACCTCCGCCCACTGGCGCAGCAGGTTGTGGTAGGTGGCGGTGAGCTGCACCGGGCCGGGATGGCCCGCCGGCAGGTCGGCGCGGATGCGCTGGATCGCCATGTCCAGGTCGAACAGGATCGCCCGGCGGCCGTCGTCGCGCACCATGCTCTGCAGCCAGAAGAAGGAGGCCACGCGCGCGCCGCGCGTCACCGGCTCCACCCGGTGCAGGCTGGTGGAGGGATAGACCACCGCGTGCCCCGCCGGCAGCTTCACCGACTGCGTGCCGTAGGTGTCCTCGATCACCAGCTCGCCGCCGTCGTACTCGCCCGGCTCGGCGAGGAAGAGGGTGCAGGACACGTCGGTGCGGATGCGCGTGGCCGTGCCCGTCACCGTGCGGATCGCGTTGTCCACGTGCGCGCCGAAATGCATCCCCGCGCCGTAGCGGTTGAACAGCGGCGGGAAGACCCGCGCCGGCAGCGCCGCGGAGATGAAGAGCGGGTTGCGCTCGATCGCGCCCACGATCATGTCGCCCAGCGCCCGCGCCTCGGCGCTGTTCTCGGGCACCTGCTCGTTGGCCTTCACCTGGGCGGATTGGTGGCCGGCGGTCGCGCGCCCGTCCACCCAGGGCGCGCGGTCCAGCAGGGCGCGGGCCTGCGCCACCTGCCCGGCGCTCAGCAGCTCGGGGATCGCCAGCAGCATCAGAAGCGCGCCCCCACGCTGAACACCACCGTGCGCCCGGTGCCCGGCACGGCGTGGGCGACGTAGACCGTCTCGTAGGTCTTGGCGTCGGTCACGTTCAGCGCGTTCACCTGGAAGCGCACGCCGCGCAGCGCGCCCTCCGTCGGCTGCCAGGCGGCGGCCAGGTCGTAGCGGGTATAGGCCGGCACGCGGTTGGTGTTGGTGGTGTTGCCGTAGCGGTAGTCCACGAAGCTCAGCCCGCCGCCGAGCTGGAAGCCCATCGGCAGGTCGTAGGTGGTCCACAGGTTCGCCGTGTTGGGTGCCGCGTTGATGAACTCCTTGCCGAGCTCGGCGGGGTTGGAGGAGCGGGTGATCTCCGAGTTCATGTGCGTGAAGCTCGCCAGCACGTTCCAGTTGGGCAGGATGCGGCCGGTGAAGCCCACCTCGAAGCCGCGCACCCGCGCCGTGCCGTCGAGCGTGACCAGGTTGCCCGCGGGGTCGGAGGTGCGGGCGTTCGTCTTCTCGATCTGGAACAGCGCGCCGTTCAGCCGCAGCCCGCCCAGCACCTCCCAGGAGGCGCCGACCTCGAAGGATTCATTGGTCTCGGGCGGCAGGGCCGCGTTGTTGGCCGCCAGCGTCAGGCTTTCCGCGGACGGGTTGAAGGAGGTGCCCCAGGAGGCGTAGGTCCGCACGTTCTCCCACGGCTTGAACACCAGCGCCGTGCGCCAGGAGAAGGCCTCGTCGAGCCGCGAGAAGTTGCGCTGCGCGGGGTTCGCGCTGGCGCGGTTCACGTAGTCGGCGTCGAAGCTGTCCCAGCGCCCGCCCAGCAGCAGTTCCCACTGCTCGCCGATCTTGATCTGGTCCACGGCGTAGAAGCCGAAGGTGTTGGCGGTGGTCTTGATGTCCGAGCCGATGCCGGTGACCGTGGGCAGGAAGGCATAGGTATTGGGGTTCAGCGCCGAGGCGTTGGGCCGGCCGTTGGTGGCGGCGCCGAAGGCGAAGCGCACCGCTTCCGAGCTTTCGCGCCCCACCTCGAAGCCGGCCAGGATGTTGTGGCGCAGCGGCCCGGTGACGGGGCGCCAGACCAGCTCGGTCTGGTTGGTGAGCAGGTTGTCGTAGCCGTTGCGGACCTGCGGCTCGCGCCGCACCAGCGTCTGCTCGATGGAGGTGGAGAGCGGGTTGAACACCCTGCCCGTGCTGGTGGTGGTGGCGATGCGCGGCGCGGTGGCGTTCACGCTGCGCGACCACGAGCCGTAGCGCGTGGTGTTGCGCACCGTCATGTCGGTGTTGATGTCGTGCTCCAGCCGCAGGGTCACGATGTCGGTCACGGCGGTTTCGCGGTCCAGCCCGCGGATGCCGTAGAAGGTGTTGAGCGGCACGCGCAGCGGCCGGCCGTTGAGGAAGGGCACGCCGTAGTCGGGGATGTTGTCCTCCTCCTGGTGCAGCCAGGACAGGGTGGCGCGCGTCGGCCCGCCCACGCCCCAGGTGATGGAGGGTGCCACGCCCCAGCGCGACTGGTACACGCCGTCGCGCCGCGCGGCATCTATGTGCGAGCCCATGGCCTGCATGCGGAACGCCACGTTGCCGGCGTGCAGGTTCACGTCGGACGTCGCGCGCATGCCGCCGGAGGAATAGGCGGACAGGTTCAGCTCGCCGAAGTTGCGCGCCTGCGGCACGCGGCTGGTCTGGTTGATGACGCCGCCGGTGGAGCCGCGGCCGAAGCCGACGGAGGACGGGCCCTTCAGCACCTCCACGCTGCTCATGAAGAAGGGGTCGCGCGTGTACTGGCCCAGGTCGCGGATGCCGTCCACGAAGAAGTCGCCGCGCGCGGAGAAGCCGCGCAGCGTCAGGTTGTCGCCGGTGAAGCCGCCCTCGCCGGCGGCGAGCGAGATGCCCGAGACGTTGCGAAGCGCCTCGCGCACCGTGGCGGCGGCGCGCTGCTCGATCACCTCCTGCGGGACCACGGTGATGCTCTGCGGCGTCTCGGCCACGGTGGTGGGCAGGCGCACCACCGGCTGCGCGTCGCGCCGGAAGGGCGAGGGCGCCTGGGTGGACACGTCCAGCTCCGGCAGGGCCAGCGGCGCGTCCTGCGCCAGGGCGCCCTGGGCGCCGGCCAGCAGGCCCAGCATGGCGGCGCCGAGGGTGGGTTCGAAGGAGGGCAGGTGTTCGCTGCGCAGGGTCATGGGGTGCTCATCGTTGCGTCGGTGACTTGATAATGCTTCTGCGAATCATTCGCAATACGCCGCGCGATGCCGCGCGCGATCGCCCGCAGCTCCGGCTCCGGCGCCTCCGCCAGGCCCCGCGCCAGGGAGCGCAGGAAGCCCGGCGTGCCGCCCGC
>JALHNW010000349.1 GCA_022843345.1 Rubritepida sp.
TGGGTGGCCCGGGTGGAGGAATGGCGGCATGGCGTCTGGTCCATCAACAGGAGCGTGGCCGGGTCGGCCCATACCACAGATCGCCCCAAACCGGCCCGTGGTTACGCATGACAGGGCGTGACGCCATGTTCCGGGACAGACCGCGCCTGCTGGCGATGGCGGCCCTGCTGGCAGGCACCCAGGCCGGCATGATCGCCCTGGCGCCTGCGCTGGTGGTGCAGGCCGAACCGGGACCGCCCCTGATGCTGGCCTTCATCGTCCTGGCCGTGCTGGGCGGCACGGCCTGGTTCGCGGCGATCGGCCCGCTGGAGCGGCTTCCCCCGGGGCGCACGGCGATCGGGGCCGTGCTGGTGTTCGGCGCGGCGATGCGCCTGGGTTGGTTCGGAACCCCGCTCATCCTCGATTCCGACGCGCTGCGCTACCTGTGGGATGGGGCGCTGGTGGCGCATGGCATCTGGCCCTGGGCCGCGCCGCCGGCCGCCGGCGTGCCGCCCGCGCTCGGCGAGGTGGGGACAGCGCTGCACGCCGTGCTGCCGTTTGCCGATCTGCGGAGCATCTACCCGGGCACCGCCCAGATCGCCTTCCTGCTGGCGCATGGGCTCGCGCCCTGGGATCTGCTCGGGCTGCGCCTGGTCATGCTGGGTGCGGAGGCCGTGGGCGTGCTGCTGCTGGCGGCGCTGCTGCGGCGGGCGGGGCTGCCTGCGATGCGGGCCGCCATCTGGTGGTGCTGCCCGCTGCTGCCCCTGGTGCTGACCAACGCCGCCCATGTGGATGCGCTGCTCCCGCCGCTGCTGCTCGGCGCGCTGCTCGCGACGCTCGCCGGGCGCGGGGGCCTGGCGGGAGGGCTGCTCGGGCTGGCGGCGGGCGTGAAGGTCTGGCCGCTGCTGCTGGTGCCCCTGCTGGCGCGCTGGCTGCCGGCCCGCGCACGCGTGCCGGCAGCCATTGCCTTCGCGCTGGCCGCTGGCGTCACGCTGGCGCCGCTGCTGGCGACCGCAACATCGACCGATGCGGGGCTGGCCGTCTATGCGCAGCGCTGGTTGATGAACAACGCGCCGTTGGCGTGGGCCCAGGCCGTCTTCGGGCCGGGCGTCGGCGAGGCGCTGCGGCCGTTGCTCGGGCTTGCCGGGGCGATCGTGGCGCTCGCGGTGGCGCGCCAGGCTCCGGGCGAGCCGGCAGCGCTGCTCCGCGGTGCCCTTATTGTCGGCGCCGCCACCTTCTACCTCTCGCCGGCGCAATTCCCCTGGTATGCGGTGTGGTTCCTGCCCTTCGCCGCAGCGCTGGGCTGCCGGGCGCTGCTGCTGCCGGCGGTGCTGCTGCCGCTGTATTACGCGGTCTTTCCGCTGCACGCGCTGGATCTCGATGCGGTTTTCGCCCAGGGCGTCGCCGCGATCCATCTCATGGGAGTGTTGCTGATGCTGGGCCTTGCCTGGATACGCCAGCCGGGGCGCCGATGACCGCGGCAGGCAGGCTGCGCATCGGCGTCATCATTCCCACCCGCAATGAGGCGCAAGCGCTGCCGGGGGTGCTGCAGGCGATCCTGCCCCAGGTGGCGCAGGTGATCGTGGTGGACACCGCCAGCACCGACGGCACACCCGAGATCGCACGGCGCCTCGGCGCCCAGGTGGTGGCGGAGCCGCGCCGCGGCTATGGCCGCGCCTGTTTGGCTGGCATCGCCGTGCTGTCGCCGGATGTGGACACGGTGCTGTTCATGGACGCCGATGGCGCCGACCGGCCGGAGGACCTCGCTTTGCTGCTCGCCCCGATCGAGGCGGGCGAGGCGGATCTGGTGATCGGCGCGCGCAGCATCGGCGTGGAACGCGGCGCGCTGACGCCGCAGCAGCGCTTCGGCAATACGCTGGCCTGCCTGCTGATCCGGCTGATCTGGGGCGTGCGCTACACCGATCTCGGGCCGTTCCGCGTCATCCGGCGGGACGCGCTGGCGCGGCTTGGGATGCGCGATGAGACCTGGGGCTGGACCGTGGAAATGCAGGTCCGCGCCGCCCGCATCGGCCTGCGCGTGGCAGAGGTGCCGGTGGGCTACCGGCGCCGCATCGGCACGTCGAAGATCTCCGGAACCCTCTCGGGCACTGTCAGGGCAGGCTGGAAGATCCTCTGGGTGATCGGGGCGGAGGCGCTGGATGGGGTGCGCGCGCGGCGTGGGTCGGGGCCGGGCGTGTAATCTCGCCGAGGCCTTCGTTGTAGGGAGATGGCTACCCCGCGCGCAGCCTGATGGAGCGCCGGCGTGTCCGTCTGCAGCATCACTCGGCCTCTGCCCGGCAACGTTAAGTTATGGTTTCGATCTCGGATCGTGTAGAGTCGTCGAGGTGTCGCAGGAGCGCAGAGCCGAAATGTTCGCAACAGCTTTTAGATTTCCGCTCGATGACGGCTACAAGCTCACCCAAGGATATAATGGGCGGTTTGTTGAGGGAAAATTTCATCTGGGGGAGGATTGGTCAAACAAAGCAAGCGGGGGCAGCGTTTACTCGGTTGCTTACGGCAAAGTAAAATTTGCTTATCATCACACGAATCTTGACGGCACGCCAGGTTTTGGCAACCTAGTTATAGTGGAACATCCTCTTTCAGATGGTCGCATCATAACATCTATTTATTCACACTTACAATCAATAAATGTCAAACAAAATGATGAAGTTGGTTTGGGCCATATAATTGGGTTGGTGGGCAATACCGGCTTCAGTACGGGGCCTCATTTACATTTCGCACTCGCGATCGATGGTGAGGTGGGGAGAGTACCACTGGCTTATGTCGACGACGAAGATCTGGACATCACCGAAGGCTACGTTAGTCCAACGTGGTTTTTTCCTAACTTTAAGCCGCCGGGGGTCCGGCAGTCTCAATGCCGGACCTTCGAGTTAGTGGCGTCACGCTCGATGAAACAACAATCTTCCAGGGCGAGCAGACCGACATCCGCTTCACAGTGCGAAATGACGGCGAGGGCGAGACCAAGAACACTTCGACGCAGGGCGTTTACATCTCGAAGACGATGAACTTCGCCGACGCGACGCTGCTCGATCTAGACACAATCGGCAAGGTGGCCGCGAAGACAAGTCTGCCTGATATGGAACAACTAGAAGCCTTGAAGGACTATGCGGCCGGGACCTACTACCTTTTCGTCAAGGCCGACGACTTCGGAAACATCAGCGAAAGCAACGAGACCAACAACGTCTCCGCCGGCGTAAAGCTGACCATCCAGAG
>JALHNW010000350.1 GCA_022843345.1 Rubritepida sp.
GGAGGCGGCGGCGGCGCGCACGACCCGGGTGGTGCTGGCGGCCGCGCACCTGAACCACGACCCGCGCGACAACCGGCTGCGCAACCTGCACGCCCTGTGCCAGCGCTGCCACCTGCTGCACGACCGCGCGCACCACCGCGCGCAGCGCTGGCTGACCTTCCGCCGGCGCTGGGCGGTGGGCGACCTGTTCCTGGGCCCCTACGGCGCGGTGATGCTACCTGCTAGCAAGCTAGATGGAATACACTAGCTTGCATCTGCTAGAAGCTCGCCGCTAGAAACTGCATGGATGACGCGGAAGGGCCGCCAATGGCCGCGACGGTGCTGACGGTGGCCTCCACCAAGGGGGGCGCGGGCAAGACGACTATGGTGATGGCGCTGGCCGGCACCCTGGCGGCCGAGGGGCTGCGCGTGGCGGTGGTGGATGCCGACCCCAACCGCGCCTACGCCTCCTGGTCGGAGGCCGCCTACGAGGGCGCGGCCGTGACGGTGCGCGCCGAGGCGGATGAGACGCGCCTGGCCACCGCGATCGACGAGCTGGCGCCCCTGGTGGACCTGGTGCTGGTGGACACGGCGGGCTTCGGCAACCGCGCCGCCCTGCTGGCCATCGCCGCCGCCGACGCCGTGCTGGTGCCCTGCACGCCGAGCCGGGCGGACGTGGAGCAGGCGGCCAAGACCCTGCAGCTGGTCGAGGGCGCGGCGCGCGCGGCCCGGCGCGCCATCCCGGCGCGGGTGGTGCCATCGCGGCTCAAGCAGGTCACCGCCGTCTCGCGCCATGCATTGGCCGAGCTGGACGCGGCCGGCCTGCCGCGCACCCAGGCCGGGCTGGGCGACCGCGTGGCCTTCGCGGAGATGACCTTCTCCGGCCGCGTGCCCGGCGGGGGCGAGGCGGGGCAGGAGGTCGCGGGCCTGGTGGCCGAGCTGCGGGGGCTGGGCTGGCTGCCCGGCCCGCCGTCACGCTAGAATATAGAAGCTAGCACCTATTCGAGGGGGAGCCGCGCATGTCGAACAAGGGGCTGAAGCCCGCCATCGTCCGGCCCTCGGCGCGGGACTCGCTGGCGGTCGCGCAGGCCGTGGCCGACGAGGCGGGGCTGCCGCCGGCCACGCTGCGCCCGGTCCGCCCCGGTGCCGCGCCGCGGCCGGAGGAGGGGGAGGAGGCGCTGGTGCAGCTCAACATCCGCGTCCGCCGCGGCCTGGGCGACCAGCTGGCCGACCGCGCGCGCAGCGAGGGCGTGACCCAGAAGGTGCTGGTCTGCCAGGCGCTGGCCGCGATGGGCTTCGAGGTTTCGGCGGAGGACCTGCGCCCGGCCGCCACGCCGCGGCGGCGCGGCAGCCGCTAGCGGCTAGGCGCTAGCCTGTTTTCACGCTGGCCGGACCCGGCCAGCGGTTCGGAAAACCAGGCTCGGCAACGCCTGGACCCGCTGGAGCGTGACGCAGTCACGCGGAAACGGGGCCAGGATCGGGCAGGGCGTCGGCAGAGTACGAACCGCCCTGTCCCTGACCGTTGCGGCCCCGTGGAATTCGTACTCTGCCGACGCCTCCCGGCGGGCGCGCCGGGGCCGATTCATCCACAGGGCTTCGTACTCTGCCGACGCCCGTTCGTACCCTGGTGACGCAAACCCGATTCGTCCCCCGTACTTTGGTGACGCATCCTAATAGTAGATTCTAATAGCTTCCCTAGGAGCGTCGGCAGGGTACGAACGGCCGTGCCCCTCCCGGAGGGCGTCGGCAAAGTACGAATTGCCGCGATGGCAGGCCGGCGGCAGAGTGCGCCGCGATGACCGAACTCGCCGAAGCAGGCTGGCCGCTGTCCGTGGGCACCGAGGATGCGCTGGAAGGGCGCCTGCTCGGCAAGCTCGAGCGCATGGGGCGGCAGAGGGCATTGGAGACGGCGCAGACCGTGCTCGATCGCCGCTGCGTCGAGGCGGCGCACCTGGTCCTGGCCGACGAGCAGGGCGCGCCCGGCTACGTCCACGCCGGCTTCGCGATGACGGCCCTGCCGCACAAGCGGGTGGACCTGGCCGAATGGGTGCGCGACGGCGCCGACGTGCGCCTGCGCATCGAGAGCGGCAAGACCCATGGCGGCACCGTGGTGGGCATCCCCTACGGCTACGTGGCGCGCCTCATCCTGCTGTACCTGCAGACGGAGGCGATCAAGACCCGCTCGCGCGAGGTGGAGCTGGGCCGCTCCATGCATTCCTGGCTGAAGGCCATGGGGCTGAACAGCGGCGGCAAGGGCTATGAGACGGTGCGCGAGCAGAGCCGCCGCCTGAGCCTGTGCCGGCTGACCTTCTACCGCATCAGCGAGAGCGGCGAGGCCGTGCTCAACGGCTCCTTCGTGCGCGAGGCGATCCTGCCGTCCCGCGACACCGGCGGCAGCCAGATGTCGCTGTGGAAGGAGACGGTGCTGCTGGACGAGGTGTTCTTCGAATCCCTCATCCGCCACCCCCTGCCGGTGCGCGAGGCGGCGATCCGCGCCATGTCCGGCCGCTCCATGGCGATCGACCTCTACATCTGGCTCGCCTACCGCCTGCACCACCTGGAGCGCCCGACCCGGGTGCCCTGGCCCTCGCTGCACCGCCAGTTCGGCGCCGGCTTCGCCCATGCGCGCCAGTTCAAGGCCCATGCGCGCGAGGCCCTGGCCCTGGCGCTGTCCGCCTATCCGGAGGCGCGGGTGCGGGTGGATGACGAGGCGCTGACGCTGATGCCCTCGCCCGCCCCGGTGCCCGAGCGCCCGCGCCCGGCCCTGGCGGCCACGCGCCGGGTTTCGGGCTCCTAGCCGATAGCAGCTAGCAGCTATTCCACGCCCGCCATGCGCGTGACGGCCAGCACGCCGCGCGACCTCGCGGCCCTGGGCGCCGAGTGGGAGGCGCTGGAGGCGCGCGCCGCCTTCACCCCCTTCCAGGGCTGGGGCTGGGTGGGCTGCCTGGCGGAGGAGCGCTACCCCGCCCCCCTGCTGCTGCGGGCCGAGGCGGCGGGGCGCACGGCCGGCCTCGCCCTGTTCAACCGCCGCCGCGGCGCGCTGCACCTGCATGCCAGCGGCGACGAGGCCCTGGACCGGCCCTTCATCGAGCACAACGCGCCCCTGCTGGCCCGCGACGCGCCGATGGGAACGGTGGAGGCCCTGCTGCGCGCCGCCTGGGGGCATGGGCGGCGCCTCGTGCTGCCCGGCGTGGCGCCCGCCTTGGCAGCGGCCGCCGGGGGCGTGG
>JALHNW010000351.1 GCA_022843345.1 Rubritepida sp.
TCTACGAGCGGCAGAAGCCCGACCTCATCGCCCGCGCCACCGCGCGCCGCGCCGCCATCACGCGCGAGACGGAGGCGCTGGAGGAGGAGTGGCTGGAGCTGAGCGAGACGCTGGACGCGTGATGCCGGTGATCCGCCCTCGGCGGATCGCCGGCAACCCTCGGGCGGCGCCGCGGCAACGCGGCGCACCCGCCGCAAGCCGGGCGCCATGACGGGGCCCCCACGACATCGCGCAGCGATGTCGTGGGGATCAGTTCACCTGGATCCGGAGCCGCTGCACCAGCCCGGCCCAGCGCTCGCGCTCCTCGCGCGCCGTGCGGGTCAGCGCTTCGCCATTGCCCGGCCGCGCCTCGGCGCCCATGGCCAGCAGGCGCTGGCGGTAGTCGCCATCCTGCGCGGCGGCCAGCGTCGCCGCCTCCAGCTTCGCCTTCACCTCGGGGGGCAGGCGCGCGGGCGCGAAGATGCCGAACCAGGTGTTGGTCAGCAGCCCCGGCAGCCCCGCCTCGGCCGCCGTCGGCACGCCGGGCACCAGCTCCGTCCGCTCGGCCCAGGTCACCGCCACAGCGCGCACCGCGCCGGATTGCAGGTGGGGTGCGGCGGTGGACGGGCTGTCCAGCAGCACGTGGACCTCGCCGCGCCGCATCTCGGTGTAGACCTGCCCAGTGCCGCGGTAGGGCACGTGTTCCATGCCCAGGTCGGCCAGCACGTCGAGCAGCGCGCCGTTCAGGTGCGGCGCGGTGCCGACGCCCGAGGAGCCATAGTTCACCTGCCCCCGCCGCTGGCGCGCCCAGGCGATGAACTCGCCGAGCGTGGTGGCGGGAATGGTGGAGGAGATCAGCACGATGGAGGGCGTGCCGCAGATCAGCGCCAGCGGCGTGAAGTCGCGCTCGGGGTCGTAGGGCAGGCCGCGCGGGTTCACCGCCGGCTGCACGGAATGGGTGGAGGAGGTGGTGAACAGCAGCGTGTTGCCGTCGGGGGCCGCGCGCATCGCGGCCTCCGCGGCCGGGATGCCGCCGCCGCCGGGGCGGTTCTCCACCACCACCGGCTCGCCCAGCTTGGCGGCCAGCACGGGGGCGTAGAGGCGCGAGATCGAATCGGTGGCCCCCCCGGCCGGGAAGGGCACGATGAGCCGCACCGGGTTGCGGGCGGGCTGGGCCAGCGCAGGCGTGGCGAGGGCGGAAAGCAGCAGGGTGCGGCGCAGGGTCATGGCGTCGGGAATAACCCCGCCCGCGCCGTCACGCCAGGGTGAACCACCACAGCGCCAGCGACAGCGTCGCCAGGCTGAGCGCGGTGGAGACCAGCACCGCCGCCCCGCTTTCCTCCGCCCCCGTGGCGTAGCGCCGGGCCAGCAGGAAGGCGTTGGCGCCCGTGGGCAGCGCCGCGACCACCACCGCCACCGCCGTGTCCAGCGGCGGCAGCGCCAGCAGGAGGCAGAAGCCCCACACGAGCGCGGGCAGCACCAGCAGCTTCAGCGCCGTCACCAGCGCCGTCCGCCAGGCGCCGGCCAGGCGGAAGCCGCGCAGCGAGCCGCCGAGGCAGAACAGGCTCACCGGCGGCGCGGCGGCGCCCAGCAGCTCCAGCGTGCGCCGCGCCGGCCCCGGCACCGGCAGCGCGAGGTGCGACCACACCAGCGCCAGCAGCACCGCCATGACGATGGGGTTGCGCAGCACGCCGCCCAGCGTGGCGCGCAGCAGCGGCCAGGGCTTCGCGTGCGGGTGCGCCGCCACCTCGGCGACCACCGTCGCCGTGCCCAGCAGCACCATGGAATGCAACGCCAGGATCGCCAGCAGCACCGACAGCCCCGCCTGCCCGAAGGCGGCGGCGACCAGCGGGATGCCCATCATCACCGTGTTGCCGAAGGTGGTGTCCAGCGCGAAGGTCCCGGCCCGCGCCAGCCCGATCCGCGGCCGCGCCAGCAGCAGCGCCCCGCCGTAGAGGATCGCAGCGCCACAGAAGAAAGCCAGCGCCGCGCCCCCTCCCCCCGCATGCCCCGCCGTGCCGCCGGCGAACAGCAGCGCGGGTGCCGCGAAGGCGAAGGCGAAGGTGTTCAGCCCCTTGAAGCCGGCCGCATCCACCCACCCCTTCCACGCTGCCGCGTAGCCGGCCGCGATCAGCGCGAAGACCGGCAGGGCCACGGACAGCACGGTCCCGGCGGCGTTCACCTCAACAGGCTCTCGACCAGGGCACCGAGCCCCGGCTGGCGCGTGCGGTGGGTGCGGGCGGCGTGCAGCACGGCGCGGGCCTCGGCCACGCAGGCGGCGAAGTCGTTGTTCACCAGCACGTGGTCGAACTCGTCCCAGTGGCGCATCTCCTCGCGCGAGGCCTCCATGCGCCGCGCGATCTCCTCCTCCGCCTCGGTGGCGCGGCCGCGCAGGCGGCGCTCCAGCTCCGCCATGGAGGGCGGCAGCAGGAAGATGCCCACCACGTCGGAGGCCATGCGCGCCTTCAGCTGCCGGTGCCCCTGCCACTCGATGTCGAACAGCACGTCCCGCCCCGCCTGGAGCGCCGCCATCACCGGCGCCCGCGGCGTGCCGTAGGAGCGGCCGAGGAAGCGCGCATGCTCCAGCAGCTCGCCCTGCGCGGCCATGGCGTCGAACTGCTCCTGCGTGCGGAAGAAGTAGTGGGTGCCCTCCACCTCGCCCGGCCGTGGGGGGCGGGTGGTGGCACTGATGGACAGGGCCAGCTCCGGCTCGCTGTCCAGCAGCGCGCGCGAGACGCTGGTCTTGCCGCCGCCGGGCGCCGCCGCCAGGACGAGGCACACGCCGCGCCGCACGTTCATGCCCGGCCGATTCACGCTCCGCTCCGCTCCGCGATCGGACGGGGTGCTATTCGACATTCGCCGCCTGCTCCTTCAACCGCTCGATCGCGGCCTTGAGGTCGAGCCCGATGCGCGTCAGCTCCGCCCCCGCGCTCTTGGCGCACAGCGTGTTCGCCTCGCGCACGAATTCCTGGCCCAGGAAGTCCAGCTTGCGGCCGATCCCCTCGCCCTGCGCCAGCAGCGCGCGGGCGGCGGCGACGTGGCTGTCCAGCCGGTCCAGCTCCTCGCGCACGTCGGCGCGCGCGGCCAGCATCGCCACCTCCTGCGCCAGCCGTTCCTCCGGGATGCGCCGGTCGGGGCCCAGCAGCCGCTCCAGCGCCTCCACCAGCCGCGCCTGCTGCGCCTGCGGCTGGTTCGCGGCTTCGGCGCGTGCCGCGGCGGCGAGG
>JALHNW010000352.1 GCA_022843345.1 Rubritepida sp.
CAGGCGCGCGGCGGCGGCGCGATGGGCCGCGATCCCGCCCGGCGCGGCGACCGGCATCATGGCGTAGCCCGCCGTGCAGGGGACGCAGGCATCCGGCGCGGGCTCGCCGCAGTAGCGGCCCTGCGCGGTGACGAAGGTGCCCCGCGGGCACAGCAGCGACCAGTCATGCATCCACAGGTTGTAGGGCACGGCGAGCAGATGCGGGAGGTCCTTCATGGAGGGCGGCAGGGAGCGGAGGTGATGCACCTCGACGGCGGTGATGCGCCCGCGCAGCGCGTCCAGCAAGGGGGGAAGGCTGTCGAAGCGCTGGTCGTCCACCCCGGGGCGGGACAGCAGCGCCGCCTCCCCGAAGCCGACGGGGCGGAGCAGCCAAGCCTGCGTCTGCGCCGCGTAGAATGCGGCGATGCGGGCCTGGATGAAGCGCTCGATCCCGCCGCCCTCGGCGTGACTTATGATTAGCAAATTCATAGAACTTCCAATCAAGACGGCCCCAAAGGAACACCAAGAGAATAAATGGCGAACCATCTCAGTATAACTACGTGTTGCGCTGATGACACATGCAGTCACACTGTTTCACCACAATATGCTAATAAACGAAATATTTCTTTGGAATGTTTTGGTCAACAATTTGATAAACAAGAGAAAATCCGTTTACTACGGATTGTGTCAATCATCTTCATTCCATAACACTCAAAAGTCTTCCGAAGCTTACGTTTGACGATATTGAATTTTTTCAATTTAGCTCCGAAAACTCAGGGGCGGAGAGATCTGACTTTCAGGGATTAAAAATATGCCGAAAGTTGAAATCCAAGATAATACAGCTTTTGAAACTGATCCGGGCCAGATTACCGGAACATTGTCCGATCTTTTAACAACGCTTAATACCTCGTCTGCCGATAATTCACAACAAAAAAAAAGAAAGACTGTCACTCGCAAGCAACAGGCCGAAAATGACATCTGGCGCAGGAAATATCGCCGTCAATTTCTGATACAACAACTTGATTCGTTGGCCCGACTGGCGCGCGAAGAGGGTTTTTCAGTCTCTTCAATACTACTCAATGATACAGCAAATAAGTTAAGAATAACTGTATTTCACGATGAATAACGTTGCTTACCCCTCAAAAAGAGTTACTTAATATTGTATTTCATCACTTCTCGTTGAATCATTTAAATTTTGTAATAAATTTGCGGCTTCGGTCGCCAGGAACCGGATTTCCTCGTTAAATTGCCGAGAAGTTGAGACTGTAGCAAGAAAGTTTTTTAAGTCAGTTATCAATTCTGATTTTATTTTTACATATTTTTCTCCATTTATTTCTGCATTCGTCATTGTATTATCCTTTTACCTATTATCTTTAAGAATTCTTGCCTTGTCTCGCTGCCAGTCGCGCTTGGCGATGTCGGCCCGCTTGTCGTGCTGCTTCTTGCCGGTGGCGAGCGCGATCAGCACCTTGGCCCGGCCCTGCTCGTTGAAGCGGATCTCGACGGGCACGATCGTCGCGCCCTCGCGCGTCACCGCACCCGTCAGCTCCCTCACCTGCTTCTTGTGCAGCAGCAGCTTGCGCGGGCGCAGCGGGTCGAACTTCGCGACCGTGGAGCCGGCCTGCCACTCGCCGATGTGGCAGCCGAACAGGAAGATCTCGCCGTCGCGCTCGCCCGCCCAGGCTTCGGCCAGGCTGGCGCGGCCGGCGCGCAGGCTCTTCACCTCGGGACCCATGAGGACCATGCCCGCCTCGATGATCTCGCCCAGCTTGAAGTCGTAGCGGGCGCGGCGGTTCTGCGCCGCCGTGCCGTGGCTGATCAGCGGCTTCTTGCGTGCCTCGGCCATCAGTTCAGCAGGCCGGCGCCGCGCAGCGCCGACTCCACGCGCGCGGCGGTGGCGGGCGCGATGGGGGCCAGCGGCAGGCGGCAATGCGCGGTGCCGTGGCCCAGCAGGCTCGCTGCGTGCTTCACCGGGCCGGGCGAGGTCTCGCTGAACAGGGCGTCGTGGACGGGCACCAGCCGGTCCTGGATGGCCATGGCGTCGGCCAGCCGGCCCTCGCGCCAGGCGCGGTGCATCTCGGCGCACAGGCGCGGCGCGACGTTGCTGGTGACGCTGATGCAGCCATGCCCGCCGGCCGCCATGAAGGCCAGCGCCGTGTGGTCCTCGCCCGAGAGCTGGATGAAGCCCTCCCCGCATTCGCGCCGCTGGTGCAGGGGCCGCGCCAGGTTGGCGGTGGCGTCCTTCACCCCGGCGATGTTGGGGTGGCGGGCCAGGCGGCCCATCGTCTCGGGCGACATGTCCACCACCGAGCGGGGGGGGATGTTGTAGATGATGACCGGTAGGTCCACCGCGTCGGCGATGGCGGAGAAGTGCAGGAACATCCCCTCCTGCGTCGGCTTGTTGTAGTAGGGCGTGACCACCAGCGCGGCGTCGGCGCCCGCCTCCTTGGCGTGGCGGGTGAGCGCGATGGCCTCGGCGGTGCTGTTGGAGCCGGCGCCGGCCACCACGGGCACGCGGCCGCGCGCCACCTCGATGCAGATCTCCACCACGCGGCGGTGCTCCTCGTGGCTCAGCGTCGGGCTCTCGCCGGTGGTGCCGACGGGGACCAGGCCTTCGGTGCCCTCGGCGACCTGCCATTCCACGAAGCGGCGGAACGCCTCCTCGTCCAGCGAGCCGTCGGCGCGCATGGGCGTGATGAGGGCGGTGAGGGAACCCTGGAGGAGCATGGGAGGGGCGTTCCGTGCGTGGCGCGTGCGTTGGCCCCGACATACGCGCGACTCGCCCCTGCAACAAGGCGCGGGGCAATTCCATCGCCGTGCGGCAGGCTGTAGGAGGCAGGGATGCTGCGCCGGACCTTCTCCTTCCTTCTCCTCGCCTCGCCCGCCTTGGCGCAAGGCACCCGCGAAGCCGGGCGCGCGGCGCTGGCCGCCGCCTCGGCCCAGCGCTGCCCCGAGGCCGCGCAGCAGGCGGCGCTGGCCGACCCGCTCCTCGCCAAGATGGTGGCGTGGATGCGGCTGACCCAGCGCGGCGGGGCGGCGAGCGCGGCCGAGGTGGTGGGCTTCGTCGAATCCGCGCCCGACTGGCCGCAGCAGGACGCGCTGCAGCGCCGGGCGGAGGAGCTGCTGGCGAATGATCCCGACGACGCCCTGGTCCTGCGCTTCCACGCCCCGCGCCCGGCGCGCACGCTGGACGGCGCGGCGCGCCACGTCGCCGCCCTGGCC
>JALHNW010000353.1 GCA_022843345.1 Rubritepida sp.
GCGGCGAGGCCCCAGGTCGGCGCGGGCGCGCCCGCCGCCCACCGGGCGTCCCCGTTCACCAGCCACAGGAACAGGTAGCTCCCCGCGAAGCAGGCCCAGGCCGCCCCGCTGGCGACGAGCATGGTCGAGACGGCCCACCACGACACGCTCACCGGCCCGGTGGCGTAGGTGGGCAGGACGAGGCCGCCGCCGATGTCCACCCGCCCCGGCGGCAGCGGCCCCAGGTCGGTCTGCCACAGCCAGCGCAGGAAGCCGCCCAGCGCCAGGGCGGTGGAGGCGGCGGCGAGGACCAGCGCCTCGAAGGTCAGCGCGAAGAAGAACCCGGCGGTGCCCACGGCGGCGACGAGGTGCGCGTAGCCCGGCCCCGTGACGACGTGGACGTATTGCGGCTCGGCGGCCGAGGCGGTGGAGGCCAGCGCCTCGCGCCGGCCGGTCGCGCTCATGGGCAGGAAGTGCGCGCCCGCCTCGGCCTCGGCCCGCAAGGCCGGCTGGTCCCAGAGCGGGTAGCGCGAGGCGACGGCGGGCATGCTGCGCGGGCCGTGGTTGGCGTTGGCGATCCACTCCAGCGTCGGGGCGTTCCAGGGGTTGTCGTCGGCGCTGCGCCCCGGCCGGAAGTGCAGCGCCACGTCGAGCAGCAGCAAGACGCCGCCCGCGAGCACGACGAGGGCGCCGGCCGTGGAGAGCAGGTTCCAGACCTCCAGCCCCATCCCCGCCGGGTAGGTGTAGATCCGCCGCGGCATCCCCACCAGGCCGGAGACGTGCATGGGGAAGAAGGTGAGGTTCACGCCGCCGAACAGCAGCCAGAACGCCCATTTCCCCATCCGCTCGGACAGCGCGGAGCCCAGCGCCGGCGCCCAGTGGTACAGCCCGGCGAGCAGCGGGAAGACCATGCCGCCGATCAGCACGTAGTGCAGGTGCGCCACGATGAAGTAGGTGTCGTGCGCCTGGAAGTCGAAGGCGGTGACGGAGACCATCACCCCCGTCAGCCCGCCCAGCGTGAAGATGAACAGGAAGCCCAGCACGAACAGGCCGGCGACGTTCAGCCGCACGCGCTCGCCCGAGGCCAGCGTGCCGATCCAGGCGAAGACCTGCAGCCCCGAGGGGATGGACACCGCGAAGCCCGCGGCCGCGAAGAAGGCGAGGCTCATCCCCGGGATGCCCGTGGCGTACATGTGGTGCACCCACAGCCCGAAGGACAGGAAGGCCGTCGCCACCAGCGCCAGCACGACCAGCGAGTGGCCGAGCAGCCGCGTCCCCGCCATGGCCGGCACGACCATCGAGACCATGCCCGCCGCCGGCAGGAAGATCACGTACACCTCGGGATGGCCGAAGAACCAGAACAGGTGCTGCCACAGCAGCGGGTCGCCCCCGCGCTCGGGCAGGAAGAAGGGCCAGTCGAAGGCGCGCTCCAGCTCCAGCAGCGTCGAGGCCACGATGACGGCGGGGAAGGCGATGATGACCATCCCCGCGAAGACCAGCATCGCCCAGGCGAAGACCGGCATGCGGCCCAGCGTCATCCCCGGCGCGCGGCAGCGCAGCACGCCCACGATGATCTCGATGGCGCCCGCGATGGCGCTGATCTCGATGAAGCCGATGCCCAGCAGGTACATGTCGGTGTTGATGCCCGGCGAGTTCTCCTTGCTCGTCAGCGGCGGGTACATGAACCAGCCGCCGTCGGGCGAGGCGCCGAAGAAGATCGAGCCGAAGAAGAACAGCCCGCCCATGAGGTAGATCCAGTAGGCGTAGGCGCCCAGGCGCGGCGTCGGCATCTCGCGCGCGCCGAGCATGGCGGGCAGCAGCGCCACCCCCATCGCCTCCACCGCCGGCACGGCGAACAGGAACATCATCACCGTGCCGTGCATGGTGAACACCTGGTTGTAGGTGTTCGCATCCACGATCTGCAGGCCGGGCCAGGCGAGCTGGAGGCGGATCAGCACGCCCAGCAGCCCGGCGAGCGTGAGGAACAGCAGCGCGGTGGCGACGAAGAGCGGGCCGATGAGGTTGTTGTTCACCTCCCCCACCACCCGCCACCCCTTGGGATAGGCCCAGGCGGCCTCCAGCCGCTCCAGCTCGCCGGGGGGGCGGGGCAGGGGGTTGGGCGCGCTCACCGCAGCCCGTCCAGCCAGGCGGAAAGGGCCAGGATCTCCTCGCCCGACAGGGAGCGCGCGTAGGCGGGCATGCTGTTGCCCGGCTTGATGTCCTGCGGGGCCGCGATCCAGCCCGCGAGGTTGCCGCGGGTGTTGGGCAGCGCACCCGCGGCGAGGGTGAGGCGCGAGCCGACCCGCGAGAGGTCCGGCGCGATCCGCCCCTGCCACTGCGTCCCGCGAACGGCGTGGCAGGCACCGCACCCGGCGGCGCCGAAGACGCGCATCCCCGCTTCCTCCTCCACCGTCGCGGGCGGGGGGACGGGCGCGGCCTGGCGGGCCAGCCATGCCTCGAACTCGCGCGGTTCCTGCACGACGACGGCGAAGGCCATCAGCGCGTGCTGGCGGCCGCAGAACTCCGTGCATTGGCCCCGCAGCTCGCCCACGCGGTCGGCGCGCAGGCGCAGCACGTTGGCCCGGCCCGGGATCATGTCCAGCTTGCCGTGCAGGTTGGGGATCCACAGCGAGTGGATCACGTCGGCAGAGGTCAGCGTCAGCTCCACCTCGCGCCCGCGCGGCAGGCGCAGCTCGTTCGCGGTCACGGCCGCGCCGCCGTAGCGCATCTCCCACCAGTACTGGCGGCCCACCACCTCGATCCGCAGCGGCTCCTCCGCGCCGCCGAAGACCGCCAGCGCGCGGGAGGTGCCCAGGGAATAGAACAGCAGCGCCGTGAGCGTGACCGCGGGGAAGACCAGCCCCATCCCCACCACGAAGCGCAGCGTGCCGATGCGCCGCCGCACGGAGGCCGGCGCCCACACCGCGACGGTGGTCAGGGCCACGACCAGCGTGAGGATCAGCCCGCCGCCGGTGAACAGCACCCAGGACAGGTCGGCGATGCGCCCGGCCTGCGGGCCCCAGGCGTCGAGCGGCGCCTGCGGCCCCCGGCACCCGGCGAGCGCCAGCGCGGCGAGGGCGGGGAAGCGCCTCATGCGGCTGGCTTCGGCTCCCGCAGGATGCGGGCGAGGCCGGCCAGCGCCAGCGCCGCGAACAGCACGCCGCCCGGCACCCACATCAGGAGGCCGCCGAGCTGCTGGTCCTCCAGCGGCGTCAGC
>JALHNW010000354.1 GCA_022843345.1 Rubritepida sp.
GCACCGGCTGCGCGTGGCGGGCGTGCAGGAACTCCAGCACCCCGGCGCGGCATTCGACGAAGCGCCGGTCGTGGGCCAGCTTCAGCCGGTCGCGCGGGCGGGGGAGGTCCACCGTCATGATCTCGCCCACCGTGGCGTTGGGGCCGTTGGTGAGCATGACGATGCGGTCGCTCAGCAGCACCGCCTCGTCCACGTCGTGGGTGATCATGATGACGGTGGTGCCGAGTTCGCCATGGATGCGCATCACCTCGTCCTGCAGGTGGGCGCGGGTGAGGGCGTCGAGCGCGCCGAAGGGCTCGTCCAGCAGCAGGACCTTGGGCTGCATGGCAAGGGCGCGGGCGATGCCGACGCGCTGCTTCATGCCGCCGCTGATCTCGGCGGGGCGCTTGTCCTTCGCGGGCAGCATCTTCACGAGGTCGAGGTTGCGCAGCGTCCAGTCATGGCGCTCGGCGCGCGACATGCTGCGGCCCAGCGTGCGGTCCACGGCGAGGCGGACGTTCTCGTAGGTGGTGAGCCAGGGCAGCAGGGAGTGGTTCTGGAACACCACGGCGCGGTCGGGGCCCGGCGCCGTCACCTCCTGGCCCTCCAGCAGCACGCCGCCGAGGCTCGCGGGCAGCAGGCCGGCGACGACGTTGAGCAGGGTGGACTTGCCGCAGCCGCTGTGGCCGATGACGGCGACGTATTCGCCGCGCTGGATCGTGATGTCCACGTCGTGCAGCACGGGCAGCGGCGCGCGGGGGAAGGCGACGGACAGGCGCGAGATTTCGAGGAAGGGGGTCATGGCTCAGCCCTCCGAGGTGCCGCGGGTGACCAGGCGGCCGAGCAAGGCCACGAGGCGGTCGAGGAAGAAGCCGGTGATGCCGACATAGGCGAGCGCCACCATGATGTCGGAGAGGTTCGAGCTGTTCCACGCGTCCCAGATGAAGAAGCCGATGCCCACGCCGCCGATCAGCATCTCGGCCGCCACGATGGCGAGCCAGGACAGGCCGATGCCGATGCGAAGCCCGGTGAAGATGAAGGGCGCGGCCGCCGGCAGCAGGATGCGCAGGAAGTAGCGTATGCCGGTGAGGCGGATGACGGCGGCGACATTGCGGTAGTCCTGCGGGACGTTGCGCACGCCCACGGCCGTGTTGATGATGATGGGCCAGACGGAGGTGATGAAGATCACGAAGATCGCGCTGGGCTGCGCCTCGCGGAAGGCGGCCAGCGACAGCGGCAGCCAGGCGAGCGGCGGCACCGTGCGGAGCACCTGGAACACCGGGTCCAGCCCGCGCATGGCGAGCGGGGAGGTGCCGATCAGCAGGCCGGTGAGGATGCCCGCCCCCGCCGCCAGCGCGAAGCCGAGTGCGACGCGCGAGAGCGAGGCGGCGAGGTGCCAGAACAGGCCCTTGTCCAGCCCGCCATTGTCGAAGAACGGGTCGGTGATCAGGGCGTGGCTGTCGGCCCACACTTTGGAGGGCGGGGGCAGGGTGGCGCCGGGGGAGGACATCGCCACCTCCCACACCAGGCCGATCATGAGCACCACGACCAGCGGCGGCAGCACCGCGTTGGCGCGGCGCGCCCAGGCGCTCTCGCCCAGGATGGCGCGGCGGGGCAGGGAAAGCAGGGGCTTGGCCGGGGTGGGCCGGGGGGCGGTGACGGTCATCGGCTCAGGCGCCCTGGGTGCGGCGGATGGCGTGGGATTCGATCCAGGCGCGCGGGTTCTCGGGGTCGAACACCTTGCCGTCGAAGAAGGTCTCGCGCCCGCGGGAGGTGGAGCGGGGCGTGGCGGAGGCGGGGACGCCGGCGCGCTCGGCGGCCTCGCGCCACAGGGATTCGCGGTTCACGGACGCGATGAGGGCGGTGGTGTCGAGGTCCATCGGCAGGACGCCCCAGCGCTGGTTCTCGCTGAGGAACCACAGGTCGTGGGAGCGGAAGGGGTAGGAGGCGTGGTCGCGCCAGAACTTCATGGAGGTGTCGGTGTTCGTCACGCGGCGGCCGTCGCCGTAGTCCACCTCGCCCCTCATGCGGCCGATGATGTCGGCCGGCGGCACGCTGAACCACGCCCGCCTGCCGAGGATGGCGCACATCTCCTCCTTGTTCGCGCCCACGTCGCACCACTGCGCGGCCTCGATCACGGCGGCCGTGAGCGCGCGGGTGGCGTTGGGGTGGCGCTCGATGAAGTCGGCGCGCAGGGCCAGGCACTTCTCCGGGTGGTCGCGCCACAGCTCGCCGGTGGTGAGCGCGGTGTGGCCCAGGCGCTGGGTGACGAGCTGGGCGTTCCACGGCTCGCCCACACAGAAGGCGTCCATGGTGCCCACGCGCATGTTGGCGACCATCTGCGGCGGCGGGACGACGATTGTGGAGACGTCGGTTTCCGGGTTCAGGCCGCCGGCGGCGAGCCAGTAGCGCAGCCACAGGTCATGCGTGCCGCCGCGGAAGGTCATCGCCACCTTGCTGTCGGCGTTCACCGCGCGCCTGAGCGCCCCGGCGTCGAGCTTCACGCCCAGCGCGGCGTGCTTGGCGGCGATGGAGATGGCCTGGCCGTTGGTGTTCAGCCGCGCCACGATGCCCATGGGCACGGGCTGCCCATTCTGCACGATGCGCCCGGTGTGGATGAGGTAGGCCATGGGGGTGAGCAGGTGCGCGCCGTCTATGCCGCCCGAGCCGCCGCCCAGCACCAGGTTGTCGCGCGTGGCGCCCCAGCTCGCCTGCTTCGCCACCTCGATCTCGGCCATGCCGTGCTTGGCGAAGAAGCCCTTCTCGCGCGCGATGATCAGCGGCGCGCTGTCGGTGAGCGCGATGTAGCCCAGCGTGGCCTTGCGCACCTCCGGCGCCGTGGCGCCCTGGGCGTGGACGCCCGCGCGGGGGATAGCCGCCAGCGTGGCGGCGGTGGCGAGGATGGCGCGGCGGCCAAGGGGGGACATGCTCATGCGGGGGTCTCCTGGATGGACAGGCGGGCGGCGGCCTCGGCCTCCAGGGGGCGGTCCCAAGGGGCGAGGGATTCTGGTGGCGTGCCGGGCATCTCGGCGAGCCAGGCTTCGGCGTCGGCGCGCTTCGTGGCGGGGACGAAGCGCATGCGGTGGGTGGCGTCGAATGCGGAGGCGATGACCGCCTCGGGCAGGGAGGGGAAGACGCGCGCGCGCAGGATGGACAGCGCCTCGCCCCTGTTCGCGGCGTCGTTCAGCCAGCGGCCGGCGGCGAGCACGGCGGCG
>JALHNW010000355.1 GCA_022843345.1 Rubritepida sp.
AGCTGCACGGCGGATGCCGGCGGGTCCAGCAGCACCGCGCCGCCCGACACGGTGGCCGGCGCGCGCGGCGAGCCGTCGGCCAGCACGCCGGCCACCTGGCCCTCCAGGTGCGCCATGCCGCTCCAGCGGTCCTGCGGCGCGGGGCTTGTGCCGTCCAGCGCGGCGTCGAGGTTCAGCGCCTCGTCCAGCCGCTCCAGCCGCCAGGTGCCGGCGCGCTCGACCGCGAAGAACACGCGGCCATCCAGCTCGGCCACCGCGCGAAAGGCGCCCTGCGTCTCCTGCCGGGTCCAGCCCGTCACCTGCTCGGCGCGGAACAGCGTCAGCGTCGCGCAGCCGCCATCGGCCATCACCACGTGCAGCAGCCGCCGCACCTGGTCGTAGGCCATGGAAACCGGCTCGCGCATCAGGTGCGAGGCCACCAGCCCGAGGTCGGAGGACTGGTAGGCCTGCGACACCTCCGTGTAGGCGAATTCGTGGATGGCGCGGCCTGAGCGCGCCGCGAAGACCGTGGCGCCATCCACGTCCACCGGCGCCACGGAGCGCGCGGGCGAGGAGCCGATGCGCGTCTGCCGCGTCACCTGGATGGAGGAGGGCGTCAGCGGGTCGCCCGACACCATCCACTCGCCGCCCGTGGTGAAGACCTGGAGGTGGCGGCCGGAAAAGACGTGGCGGATGGCGTTCACCTGGTCGCCCATCAGCCCGAACTCGATGCCCTCGTCATCCAGCCCGCGGCCCAGGTCGAAGTCCCACAGCGCGCCGGAGCGCGACAGCCACAGCCGGTTCGGCAGGTCGCGCGAGCCGCCCAGCACCAGCCGGTCCTGGTGGAAGCACGCGCTGGTGGGCCACCCGCGCGAAGGCGAGAAGGCCGCCTCCTCCCAATCGGTGCTTGCCGCCGTGTCGGGCAGCGGCGCGGAGAGCTGCACCATCGCCTGGCCGGGCGAGAGCACCTGCGTCACCACGCCGCGCACGCCGCGGAAGCGCAGCGCCGTGCCCGCGGCCATGCCGCCGAACACGCCGCCATCCGCCGCCATCGAGACGTTGCCGGTGGTGGCCGAGGGCGTCAGCGACACGCCCTCCGTGCCCATGAAGCGGTGCAGGGGCGCGTTGATCCAGGGCCAGGGGCCGACCTGCCAGCTCGCGTGGCCCGTGCGCGTCACGCGCTGCGGCGGCATGTGCGGGTGCGTCACCAGCAGCGTGTCCGCGCTCTGCGTCACGCACAGGTTGGGCAGCATCCATCCGGCCCAGGGCGCGGCCGTGGCGGCCACGACGCCGTCGCCCATCACCACCTGCATCGCGCCCTCGCACAGCGCCAGCAGGTAGGTCTGCTCCGTGTTGAACTCGAAGGGCACCAGGCGCGCGGGGCCGGGCAGCGCGTGCAGGTGGCGCAGGCCAGGGCGGCGCGACAGGCCGCCCGTGGGGTGCAGCACCACGTTCCGCAGGCGCGCGGCGCCGTTGGCGTAGGCGCGCAGGTCGGCCCGGCCCAGCATGCTGGGCGCGAGCTCGCCGGCGGTGAAGCTGTTCTTCACCTGGCGGGAGGTGCCGGACATGGCGCTACCCCCGCACGCTGATGAGGGGGAAGCCGCCGATGGCCTGCACCGTCGCCTGCTGGCTGTCGGCGCGGCGCGCGGCGCGCAGCTCGGCCTCCGCCTGCTGGGAGAGCAGCTGGGTGCGGGCGGTGTTCTCCGTCAGCGGGATGCAGAACTCGGCCGCCAGGCGGGCCACCAGGGCGGCTGCGAAGAAGGGCGGGAAGCTCGCCTCGTCGGGGCGGAAGATGTGCGTCAGCACCACCTGCGGGGCGTCGGTGTGCAGCCGGTCCTCGAACAGGCGGAAGGGAACGCCCCGCCCGGCGGAGATGGCGCGCAGGAAGCCCGCGGGAAGCTGGAAGGCGTGCGCGAAGTCGGCCACCGGCACGGCGTCCAGCCGCGGCAGCGTGCTCTGCCCGGTGGCGAAGCTCCAGGGGTGGGAGGACAGCATGGCGTCGCGCGTGCCGGCGTAGAGGCCGGCGGCGATCTCCGCCTCGGCGGTGCCCTCCTCCATGGAGGCGATGGGCTGCGCGCCCAGGCGCAGCAAGGCGCGCGAGCAGAGTTCGAGGGCGGTGAGCATGAAGCCTCCTTTGCGCCCTCAGGCGCCGGGCGCGCGCATCCGCGCGCTTGGCTGCGCGCCGCCACGGGCCTTCGGGTTGGTGGGGTGTGCGGGGGGAGGGGGGGGGAGCGGCGCCGGATCGCTCCGGCGCCGCCCGTCGCGCGCTACTCCTTGCAGCGCATGCGGACGACGCCCTCGTCATCCACCAGCACCGCGCCCTGGCTCATCATCGAGTTGACGAAATGCGCCGCGCGGTCGCCGTGCCAGGTGACGTCGGTGATCACGTCGCCGGCCGAGGCGTGGCCCACCGCGCTCTTGTGGAAGAAGTAGCAGGAGCGGATGGTGCCGGTCTTCGTCAGCCCGGTGTGCGGGATCCAGGTGGCGCCCAGCCACTTCTTCGCCTGCCCGCCCTTCCACGGCAGCTCGTCCGCGCCCACGAACTGCGCGTTGGAGAATTCGGGGATGGTCAGCAGCTCGCTCCACTGCTTCCAGCCGACGACGGCGTAGCGGTCGCCGTCGTCCGGCACGTCGGCCGCGCCCAGCATCTCGAAGGCCAGCAGCACCTTGGCGCGCGTCAGCCCGTCATTGTCGGTCTGCCCCGCGGCGGTGCCCAGCGCCTCCTTCGTGCCCGCGTCCATCGCGGCGATGATCAGCTCGTCCGTCTTGCGGCCGAGCGCGTAGGCGCCGGCATTGGCCAGCACCCCCAGCTCGTTGGAGTTGGTCTTCAGGTCGTCGAAGCGGTCGATCCAATCGCCCGCGTAGTGGTCCTGCAGGAAGCATTCGACGGTGGAGAAGGCGACGTTCATCACCGGCACGTTGCCATTGCGCGCCTTGGCGCCGGCCACGCCGCGGCCGACCTTCTGGAACACGGTGGAGGCGCCCTTGATACCGCTCTTGGCGCGCACGGCGGTGCGCAGCTTGGAGCCCTGGCGCTGGTAGGCCTCGACGACCTCGGACTGGTAGACCTTCACGAAGGCGGTATCGATCGAACCGGACATGGGGTTCTCCTGGATGGGTGTGGGATGGCGGCGGGCGCGGTTCCCCGCGGGATTGCGGGCCACGCACGCGCCAGGGACCGCCCGCGCCCGGAACACGGGTTGGGCG
>JALHNW010000356.1 GCA_022843345.1 Rubritepida sp.
CATGGCGGAGGCGGAGGCGCGCATCGCCCAGGCATCGCGCCGCTACCTGACGGAGCCGCTGGTGACGCTCGGGGTGGAGGAGGCCGCGGGATCGGTGGTGCTGGTGGGCGGGCAGGTCCGCAACCCGGGCCAGTACCCCCTGCCGGCGCGGCGCGGGGTGCTGGAGGCGGTGGTGCGCGCCGGCGGCTTCGACCCCGAGGCGCGGCTGGGCGAGGTGGTGCTGATCCGCCGCGGGGCGGGCGAGCTGCCGATGCTGCGCACGGTGGACCTGCGCGGCTTCGTCACCGGCACGGGTGCGGCCGACGTGCCGCTGATGGCGGGCGACATCGTATTCGTGCCGCGCTCGCGGATCGCCGAGGTAAACCTGTGGATAGACCAGTACGTGAACCGGCTGGTGCCGTTCAGCCGGGGCTTCAGCTACTCGATCAACCGCCTGCCGACCTCGGGCGCCTTGTGATGGAGGGAGGCCGCCCGCGCTTCGTCCGCTGGACGCCGGGGATGGTGAACCGCCTGGTGCGCGCGCTCGACGTGGCGGTGCTGCTGCTGCCGGTGGTGGTCTTCGCCATGCCGGGCGGACGCGAATCGCCCTTGCGGGCGGAGCAGGCGGTGCTGGTGGGCATCCTCCAGGCCTGGGTCTTCGTGGCGGTGCTGCACCGCCTGCTCGCCTACCGCGTCGAGAGCTACGGCGGCTTCCTGGCGCAGGCGGGGCATTTGGCGGCGGGGCTGGCCGTGGCCTGGGCGGCGGGGCAGCTGGCGATCCACGCCTTCCTGCCGGGCCTACACTGGGACGAGCGGTGGTTCTGGGAGTGGCACGGCCTCCAGGGGCTGGCGCTGCTGAACGCGCGCAGCCTGGTGACCTTCGCCTGGGGCTGGGCGTCGCGCCGCCGGCTGCTGCGGCGCAACGCGGTGGTGGTCGGCTACGGCTCCACCGCCGCGCGGGTGCTGGAGCGCGTCACCGCGCCCGAACGGGCGGCGGAGTTCAACCTCGTCGGCGTCTTCGCCCATGTGGGGAGCCCGGTGCGGATCGGCGGCCACCGGGTGGACGGCGACGTGGCGGCGCTGGAGGAGTTCGCGCGGCACACCACGGTGGACCTGGTGGTGCTGGGCGTGCCCTGGTCGCGCGCGCCGGAGATCTTCCACCTCCAGGAGCGCCTGCAGGTGGTGGCGGCCGACATCGTGGCGCCCTTCGACCTGGACGCGCCGGCACCGCCGCACGCCAACCTGATGCGGCTGGCCGGGCTGCCCTCGGTGCAGCTGATGTCGCGGCCCTTCAAGGGCTCGGAGGCGGTGCTGAAGCTGGTGCAGGACTACGTGGTGGCCACGCTCGCGCTGCTGGTGGCCAGCCCGCTGATGGTGGCCGCGGCCATCGCCATCCGGCTCGACAGCCCGGGCCCGGTGATGTTCCGCCAGCCGCGCACCGGCTTCGGCGGCAAGCCCTTCGAGATCCTGAAGTTCCGCACCATGACGGTGGACCCCTCCGATGACGGCGCGGTGGGCACGCGCACGCGCCACGACCCGCGCATCACCCGCGTGGGCGGCTTCCTGCGCCGCTTCTCGCTGGACGAGCTGCCGCAGCTCATCAACGTGCTGCGGGGCGAGATGTCGGTGGTGGGCCCGCGCCCCTACGTCGCCAACATGCTGGTGCAGGACGAGCGCTTCGCCGAGATGGTGCGCACCTTCGCCCAGCGCCACCGCATCAAGCCGGGGCTGACCGGCTGGGCGCAGGCGAACGGCATGCGCTCGGCCGCGCTGCGCGACCCTGGGAATGCGCGCCGGTCGGTGGATATGGACATCTGGTACGTCATGAACTGGTCGCTGTGGCTCGACATCCGCATCATGGCGCGCACGCTGGTGGTGGGGCTGGCGGGGCGCGACGTGTTCTGATGGCGCGCCGCGTGGAGCTGCCGCCGGGGGTGGCCTGGCCGGCTCCGCCATGCGCGCGGCCTGGGTTCGCCGCGCTCGCGCGCCGCATCCAGGCGGTGCTGGCGGTGCTGGGGGTGGTGCTCTACTCGGGCGCGAAGTTCACGCTTTCCGCCGGCGCCGGCGCCGCCGGGCTGGGGGCGGTGGACCCCCTGAACCGGCTGCTCCAGCTCGTGCTGCTGCTGGGCTGCGGGGGGCTGGCGCTGGGCGCGGGGCGGGAGGGGCTGCGGGGCGCGCTGCGGCTGTGGCCCTTCCTGCTGCTGCTGGGGCTGATCGTGCTGTCCGCGCTGTGGTCGCAGTCGCCGGGGCACACGCTGCGGCGCAGCCTGGGGGTGCTGGCGATGGTGGCCTTCGTCGTCGCCACCGGCGCGCTGCTGGGGGTGGGGCGGTTCTTCCGGATCACCCTGGGCACGATGGCGGGGCTGATGGCGCTCAGCCTGCTGGAAGCGGCGCTGCGACCCTCGGTGGGGTTCGACACGGGGGACTACGCCAACGCCATCCGCGGGGTGTTCCCGCAGAAGAACGTGCTGGGCATGGCGCTGCTCTTCGCCGCGCTGGCGCTGTCCTTCACGGTGCTGGAGCGCGGGCGGCTGCGCTGGGCGGACGGAATGTGGCTTGGCGCGCTGCTGGCGATGCTAGTGCTGGCGCGCTCCACCACCTCCCTGCTGCTGACGGTGGTGGTGGCGGGGGTCACGGTGCTGGTGCTGTGGCTGGACCGGGGCGCCTTGTGGAGGGCCGGCGCGGGGCTGCTGGCCGCGCTGGGGCTGGTGGGCGGGCTGGTGGCCTTCGCCGGCATCGGGGTGGAGGGGTTCTTCGACCTCATCGGCAAGGATTCCTCGCTCACGGGGCGGACCTTCATCTGGGACGGGGTTTGGCGCATCATCGCCGCGCGGCCGACGCTGGGGCACGGCTACGCCGCCTTCTGGCTGGAGGAGGCGCGCGGCGTCCGCGCCCTGGTGGAGCTGGTGCAGTGGGACGTGCCCAACGCCCACAGCGGCTACCTCGAGGTGCTGCTCCAGCTCGGCTGGACGGGCATGGCGCTGGTGGCGCTGCTGGCCACGGTGCTGCTGGCCCGGGCCCTGGCGGTGGCGCTGCGCGGGCAGGTCGCCCTGGCGCTGTGGGCCGTGCTGGTGCTGGCGGTGGTGGCGGTGCTGAACCGGACGGAATCCGTGCTGCTGAACCCGGACTTCCCCATGCTGTTCTGCCTGCTGGCGCTGCTGGCGCTGCGGGGGGCGCGGCGCGGCCGGGCGGCGTGATGGCGGGGG
>JALHNW010000357.1 GCA_022843345.1 Rubritepida sp.
GTCGCGCGCCAGCGCCCACCACAGCGCGCCCAGCGCGGCCGTGAGCGCGGCGGAAAGCAAGAAGGCCCCGCGCCACCCCGCCAGCCCGGCCAGCACCGCCAGCGGCGCGCCGGCCAGCAGGATGCCGCACTGGCTCCAGGCGAAGGTGACGGAGATGGCGCGCGTCAGCGCCGGCCCGCGGTGCCAGCGCCCCGCCAGCACCACTGCCGACATGAAGGAGGCCGCGCAGCCCAGCCCCAGCAGGAAGCGCGCCAGGAGGAAGGAGGCCGCGTCCCACGCCAGCGCCTGGGCCGCGGCGCCCAGCACCGCCAGCGCCGTCAGCCACGCCACCAGCCGGCGCGGGCCGATCCGGTCCAGCGCCACGCCCACGGGGACCTGCGCCACCAGCAGGGCGCCGAAGAAGGCGGTGTTGGCCGCGCCCAGCGCGCCGGGGCCCATGGAAAGTTCCGCCGCCAGCTCGGGCGCGATGACGCCGATGGCGGCGCGGTGGAAGTTGGAGATGCCGCCCATCCCCACCATCGCCAGCAGGAGCCGGGTGGAGGGGGTCAGCGGAGCGACTCGTACACCACCATCGGGTGGCCGCGATGGAGGTAGCGCTCGCTTTCCGCCATGCCGATGTCGGCCAGCACGGCGCGGCTCGCCGCGTTGCTTTCGCGCGCCACGCCGATGATGCGCGCGATGCCCGCGGCGTGGCCGAACTCCAGAGCGGCGCGCGCCGCCTCCCGCGCGTAGCCCTTGCCGCGGCACCAGGGCCACAGGGCGAAGCGCAGGGCGATGCCGCGGCCATCGGGGCGCTCCATCAGCCCCGCGATGCCGAGGAACTCGCCGGTGCCGCGCTCGAAGACCGACCAGGTGCCGTAGCCGCGGACCTGCCAGAAGTCGATGTCGTCCTCCAGCTCCTCGCGCGTGCGCTGGGGCGTGCGGGTGCCGTGCAGCATGTAGCCGAAGACCGCCTCGTCGGCCTTGAGGCGCACCAGGTCCGGCAGGTGCTCCAGCCCGGGCGGCAGCAGGGACAGGCGCGGCGTGGTGACGGTGCGCGGCGCGCGGAGGACCGGGTGCATCACGCGAGGCGCAACGCCGAAGGCGAGCGCCGGCCTGCAAGCGCACCCCAAGCAGGACCGGGACCGTCCACCGAGAATGCGGCCGCACGGCGGACGCCGGCCCCATTCATGGGGCCGAAGCCAAGGCCGCGGATGCGGCCGCCCGGCGTAGCCGCTGCCCGAGGCAGCGGCGGTGAGGGCGCAAGGAAACGCACGGGATCGAGTGCCGGCCGGCGGTGCGCGATCAGCGCACCAAAGGCCGGTACTTGATCCTGTGCGGCTGGTCGGCGTCCTTGCCCAGGCGGCGCTTCTTGTCGGCCTCGTAGGCCTGGAAGTTGCCCTCGAACCACTCGACGTGGCTGTCGCCCTCGAAGGCGAGGATGTGGGTCGCCAGGCGGTCGAGGAACCAGCGGTCGTGGCTGATGACCACCACGCAGCCGGCGAACTCCATCAGCGCCTCCTCCAGCGCGCGCAGCGTGTCCACGTCCAGGTCGTTGGTCGGCTCGTCGAGGAGGAGGACGTTGTGCGGCGTGCGCAGCATCTTCGCCAGGTGCACGCGGTTGCGCTCGCCGCCCGACAGCACGCCCACGCGCTTCTGCTGGTCGGCGCCGCGGAAGTTGAAGGCGGCGGTGTAGGCGCGGCTCTGGATGGTGCGCTTGCCGATGTTGATCACGTCGTCGCCGCCCGAGATCTCCTGCCAGACCGACTTGGTGTCGTCGAGCGAGTCGCGCGACTGGTCCACGTAGCCGAGCTTCACGGAATCGCCCACGCGCAGCGTGCCGGAATCCGGCTCCTCGTTGCCGGTGATCATGCGGAACAGCGTGGTCTTGCCCGCGCCGTTGGGCCCGATGACGCCGACGATGCCGCCCGGCGGCAGCTTGAAGTCCAGGTCGTCAATGAGCAGGCGGTTGCCGTAGCCCTTGCGCAGCTTCTCGGCCTCGATGACCGTGTTGCCCAGGCGCGGCGGGGGGGAGATGAGGATCTGCATCTCCTCCGGCCCCTTCTCGTTCGACTTCTCCAGCAGCTCCTCGTAGCGGCTGATGCGCGCCTTGCTCTTGGCCTGGCGGGCGGAGGGGGAGCGGCCGATCCACTCCTGCTCCTGGGTCAGCGCGCGGATGCGGGCCGTGTCCTCGCGGTTCTCCTGCTCCAGCCGCTTCTTCTTCTGCTCGAGGTAGGAGGAGTAGGAGCCCTGGTAGGGGAAGCCGCGGCCGCGATCCACCTCCAGGATCCAGTTGGTCACGTTGTCCAGGAAGTAGCGGTCATGGGTGACTACCAGCACCGCACCCGGGTAGTCGCGCAGCGTGTGCTCCAGCCAGGACACGCTTTCCGCGTCCAGGTGGTTGGTCGGCTCGTCCAGCAGCAGCAGCTCCGGCTTCTCCAGCAGCAGCTTGCACAGGGCCACGCGCCGCTTCTCGCCGCCCGAGAGGCGCTCCACGCCGCTCTCCGCCGGCGGGCAGCGCAGGGCGTCGAGCGCGATGTCGATGCGCCGGTCCAGCTCCCACCCGTCGGCGGCGTCGATGGCTTCCTGCAGCTGGCCCTGCTCGGCCAGCAGGTCGTTCATCTCGTCCTCCGTCATCTCCTCCATGAAGCGCTCGGAGATGGCGTTGAAGCGGGCGAGCTGGCCCTCCAGCACGGCGAAGGCGGCGCGCACGTTCTCGCCCACCGTCTTGGTGGGGTCGAGCTGGGGTTCCTGCGGCAGGTAGCCGACGCGCACGCCCTCGGCCGCCCAGGCCTCGCCGCCGTACTCGGTGTCCAGCCCGGCCATGATCTTCATCAGCGTGGACTTGCCGGCGCCGTTGGGCCCCAGCACGCCGATCTTGGCATCGGGCAGGAAGGACAGCGTGATGCCCTTGAAGACCTCGCGCCCGCCCGGATAGGCCTTGGTGAGATCCTTCATCACGTAGACATACTGGTAGGCGGCCATGGGGGAACTCCTGTCTCGGCGCGCGTTCTAGCCGCACCGGGCGGCGCTGCGAAGGCTCGCCGAGCGTTGGGAGGCCGCGATGCAGGTGATCGAGAACATGCTCGTCTGGGGCGCCCTGTGGGCCCTCGAGGGCGGATGGGTGGCCCTGCTGGTGCTGGCCCTGCCCGCCGCGGCGCTGGCCGTGCTGCTGCCCGGGCGCTGGGTGCGCGGCGGCCTGGC
>JALHNW010000358.1 GCA_022843345.1 Rubritepida sp.
GAGGCCGAGTGCCGCGGCGATGCGCGCGGGGTCGGCGCCGGCGATCTCGTGGCGGAAGGCGCCGTGCGCGCACGGCGCGATGGCGGCCCAGGCGGCGATCCGCGGGTCGAGTTGCGCGCGGGCCAGCAGGAAGCCGTGGTTGCGGGCGTGGAAGGGCGTCAGCACCACGGGGGTGTGCTTCAGCTCGGGCTGGCCGGAATGGGGGTCGTTGTCCGGGTTCACCGCGGCGTTGATGCGCGCGCGCGGCGAGAGCTCGGCGGTCCAGTGCATGGGCGCGAAGCAGCCGCCGCGGCGTTGGCGCGCGTCCTTTTCCAGCCGCAGCACCGCGGCGCCCCAGGCGGAGCGGATCTCCACCAGCGTGCCGTCCTCCAGGTGCCGCGCGTCGTCGGGGTGGGCGGTGAGGACCGGCTCGGGGGCGTGGGCCATGAGGCGGGGGACGCGGCCGGTGCGCGTCATGGAGTGCCACTGGTCGCGCAGGCGGCCGGTGAGCAGGACCAGCGCGCCCTCGTGCGCGGGGGGGCGGAAGGCGGGTTCGACCAGGCGCTGCACGGGGGGCGTGAGGCGGCCGCCGGACGGGCCATGCGCGGGGACGGGCCATTGCACGGGGGACATGGCGTCGTAGGCGGCGTCGGTGATGGCCGCCATGCCGGACAGGTCGAACAGGCGGGGCGAGGGGCGGGCGAGGGTGGTGACCTGCGCGTGCTCGCGGAAGATGGCGGCGGGGCCGTCCCAGGCGAAGGCATCGCCCCAGCCGAGGCGTTGGGCGACCTGCGCGATGGCCCACCAGTCGGGCCGGGCCTCGCCGGGGGCGGGCAGGAAGCGGCGCTGGCGGGAAATCACGCGCTCGCTGTTCGTCACCGTGCCGTCCTTCTCGCCCCAGCCGAGCGCGGGAAGGAGGATGTGGGCGTGGAGCTGGGTGTCGGTGCCGGCGTGGCAGTCGCTGGCGACGAGGCAGGGGATGCGGGCCAGGGCCCGGCGCACCGCCTCGCCATCGGGCAGCGACATGGCGGGGTTGGTGGCCATGACCCACATGGCGCCGATGTCGCCGCGGCCGGCGGCGCGGAACAGGTCCACCGCCTTCAGGCCGGGCTTCGTGGCAAGCGCGGGGGTCTGCCAGAAGTCGCGCAGGACCGGGGCGTCCGACCAGTCGAGGTGGCCGGCCAGCATGTTCGCCAGCGCGCCCACCTCGCGCCCGCCCATGGCGTTGGGCTGGCCGGTGACGCTGAAGGGGCCCATGCCGGGGCGGCCGATGCGGCCCGTGGCGATGTGGGCGTCTATGATGGCGTTGGCCTTGTCCGTGCCCGCGCTCGACTGGTTCACGCCCTGGGACCAGAGGGTGACGACCTTCTCCGTGCCCGCCCATTCGGCGAGGAAGGCTTCGCACTGGGCGCGGGGCAGGCCGGTGGCGGAGGCGTCCCATTCCTGCCCGCGCAGGTGGCGCAGGAGGGCGCCGAACAGGGCGACATCGGTGCCGGGCTTGAGCGGGAGGTGCAGGTCCGCGCCCTCGCAGGTGGCGGTGCGGCGGGGGTCCACCACAGCCACGCGCAGGCCGGGGCGCAGCGCCTTGGCGGCCATGATGCGCTGAAACAGCACCGGGTGGCACCAGGCGAGGTTGGAGCCGACCAGCACCACGAGGTCCGCCTGCTCCAGGTCGTCATAGGTGCCCGGCACCAGGTCCTCGCCGAAGGCGCGGCGATGCGCGGCGACCGCGCTGGCCATGCACAGGCGCGAGTTGCTGTCGATGTTCGCGGTGCCGAGCACGCCCTTCGCCAGCTTGTTGGCGGCGTAGTAGTCCTCCGTCAGCAACTGGCCGGAGACGTAGAGCGCCACGCCATCCGGGCCGTGCTTGGCGAGGGCCTTGCGGAAGCCCTCGGCCACCGCGTCCAGCGCGGCGTCCCAGCTGGCGCGCCTGCCGCCGACCATGGGGTGCAGCAGCCGGCCCTCCAGCCCCAGCGTCTCGCCCAGCGCGGTGCCCTTGGAGCAGAGGCGGCCGGCATTGGCGGGGTGCGCGGGGTCGCCCCGCACGGCCCCGTCCGGCTGGGCGAGGACGCCGCAGCCGACGCCGCAATAGGGGCAGGTGGTGCGCGTCCCGTGGCTGGGCATCAATAGACGTCGCGCTGGTAGCGGTTCTGGCGGGCCAGTGCGACGACCCATTGGCGGGCGGCGTCGGCATCCATGCCGCCTTCCTGCATGGCGACGGTGCGGAGTGCCGCGTCCACGTCCTTCGCCATGCGGCTGGCGTCGCCGCAGACGTAGAAGTGGGCGCCGTCCCGCAGCCAGCGCCACAGGTCGGCGGCGTGGCGCAGCATGTGGTCCTGCACGTAGTCCTTGGCCGCGCCGTCGCGCGACCAGGCCAGCGACAGGCGCTCCAGCGTGCCGTCGCCCTGCCAGGCGGCGATGTCGCCCTGGAACAGGAAGTCGGTGGCCAGGTGGCGGTCGCCGAAGAACAGCCAGGTGCGGCCCTTGATGCCCTGGGCGGCGCGGTGCTGGAGGAAGGCACGGAAGGGGGCGATACCGGTGCCGGGGCCGACCATGATGACCGGCGTCTCCGCGCGCGCGGGCAGGCGGAAATGGCTCGCCTGGACGTGCGCGGGGACTACGTCGGCGCGGAACGACAGGTGGGTGCTGGCCACGCCTTCGCGCGTGCGGCCGCGGCGCGTTTCGCGCACCACGCCGACGCAGAGCTCCACCCGGCCGGGGACGGCGAGGGGCGAGGAGGCAATGGAGTAGAGGCGTGGCTTGAGGCTGGGGAGCGAGGCCAGCAGGTCCGCCACGGGCGGGCGGGCGGAGGGGAAGGCGCGCAGCAGGTCCAGCAGGTCGAAGCCGTCCAGGATGCCCTCCTCGCCGTCGGACAGGCGGCGCAGGGCCTTCGCTTCCTCGTGGTCGGTGGCCGCGCCCGCCAGCAGGTCGGTGGTCCGGTCCAGCGGGCGGGCGATGTCGTGGCGGGTGGACAGCGCCTCGCGCGTGGCCTCGTCGGTGACGTGCAGGGCGGCGCAGAGGTGGTCCACCAGCACGGGGTCGTTGCGGACCGCCACGCCCAGGCTGTCGCCGGGTTCGTAGGCGAGGCTGGTGCCGGACAGGTCGAGCACGATGCGGCGGACATCCTTGCCGCTGCCCTCGCCGGAAAGGCGCTCGCTGAGCAGGACCCGCGCGGGTTCGCGGACGGGGCCGGCGGGGGCGGCG
>JALHNW010000359.1 GCA_022843345.1 Rubritepida sp.
GTGTCGCGCCTCATCCTCGGCTCGGCCGCGGTGAAGGACCCGGGCTTCGTGCGCGCGGCGGCGAAGGCGTTTCCCGGCCGCGTCGCCGTGGGCATCGACGCGCGCGACGGCATGGTGGCCACCGAAGGCTGGGCCGAGACGAGCGAGGTGACGGCGCGCGACCTCGCCTTGCGCTTCGCCGATGCCGGCGTGGCCGCGATCGTCTTCACCGACATCGCGCGCGACGGCATGCTGGCCGGCGTGAACGTCGAGGCGACGGCGGCACTCGGGCGCGCGGCGCCGGTGCCGGTCATCGCCTCGGGCGGGGCGGCCTCGCTGGAGGACATCCGCGCGTTGAAGGCCACGGGCGCGGTGGCCGGCTGCATCCTGGGGCGCGCGCTGTATGACGGGCGCATCGAGCCCGCGGCGGCGCTGGCGCTGGCGGCTGCGTAGAAGCCCCGCTTGACCGCGGGCGGGCGCGGTTCCAATCCCATGCCCCCAGGGGCATTCCCGCTTCTGGACAAGCCGGGAATTCATCCGATGCCGCTGGCCCTGCGCATCATCCCATGCCTCGACGTGAAGGATGGCCGCGTCGTCAAGGGCGTGAACTTCCTGAGCCTGCGCGACGCCGGCGACCCGGTGGAGCAGGCCGCGGCCTACGACGCGCAGGGGGCGGACGAGGTCACCTTCCTCGACATCAACGCCAGCCACGAGAACCGCGACACCATGCTGGACGTGGTGGCGCGCACGGCGGCGCGGGTGTTCATCCCGCTCACCGTCGGCGGGGGCGTGCGCAGCGTGGAGGACGTGCGCAAGCTGCTGCTGGCGGGCGCCGACAAGGCCAGCATCAACTCCGCCGCCATCGCCGAGCCGGAGCTGGTGACGCGCTGCGCGGAGGCCTTCGGCTCGCAGGCCATCGTGGTGGCGGTGGACGCCAAGCAGGTGGCGGAAGGCCGTTGGGAGATCTTCACCCATGGCGGAAGGCGCGCGACGGGGATCGACGCCATCGGCTGGGCGCAGCGCATGGAAGCCTGCGGGGCGGGGGAGATCCTGCTCACCTCCATGGACCGCGACGGCACGAAGGCGGGGTTCGACCTGGAGTTGCTGCGGCGCATCCGCCAGGCGGTGCGGCTGCCGCTGGTGGCCTCGGGCGGCGTGGGCACGCTGGAGCACTTCGTCGAAGGCGCGCGGGTGGGCGCGACGGGGCTGCTGGCGGCGAGCGTGTTCCATGACGGGGTGTACCGCATCGGGCAGGCGAAGGCGGCGCTGGCCGCGGCGGGCTTCCCGGTGCGGGTGGTGAGGGACGCGGCGTGATGGTGTTCTTGGGGGAGTTGGGCGGCTGATGGCCAAGACGGTGAAGAAAAAAGTGAAGCTGCCGGTGCCCGACGCGGTGCCGCCGGCGAGGGGCAAGCTGCCCAAGGCGATCCGCAAGGCCGAGGCGGCGGCGCTCGCCCCGCTCGCGCCCGCGCGCCCCTCGGGCGACGTGGCCGTGCTGCACCGGCTGTGGGACACGATCGAGGGCCGCCGCGTCTCGGGCGACGCCGCCACCTCCCATTCCGCCCGGCTGCTGAAGCGCGGCACCGCCAAGGTGGCGCAGAAGCTGGGCGAGGAGGCGGTGGAGCTGGTGATCGAGGCCGTGGCCCACAACGGCGAGGCCATCGTCGGCGAGGCGGCGGACGTGGTGTACCACCTGCTGGTGCTGCTGGTGGACGCGGGCATCCACCCCTCGGCGATCTGGGGCGAGCTGGAGCGGCGCGAGGGCATCTCGGGCATCGTGGAGAAGGCGAGCCGGCCCCGGGCGCTGATGGCGGCCGCGCGGACGACCAAGATTCCCTGAAGGCTTTGCCTTCAGGGAATCTCCGTCGTCCGGTTTTTGGGCCCTCATCGCCGCCCTTTGGGCGGCTACGCCGGGCGGCCGCGTCCGCGGCCTTGGCTTCGGCCCCCTGAAGGGGGCCGGCTCGGCTATTCGCCTTCGCATTCTCCATGCGCGGCGCCGGCCTTGGTGGTGGCGCGCTCCAGCAGCGCGGCGGCGGCGCGGTCGAACACGCCGTCCCAGGCCAGCGGGCCGGGCGGGGTGCGGAACAGGCGCAGCGACGGGTACCACGGGCTGTCCTCGCGCCCCGTGCCCCACAGCCAGTGCGGCGCGCGGCCCAGCAGCACCCAGACCGGCCGGCCCATCGCGCCCGCCAGGTGCGCCACCGCGCTGTCCGTCATGATCACCAGGTCCAGCAGGGACAGCGCGGCCGCGGTGTCGGCGAAGTCGCGCAGCAGGGGCGCCAGGTCGGTCACGGCGCCGCGCAGGGGGTGGGCGGCCAGCTCCGCCTCCGGCGGGCCCTTCTGGAGGGAGAACAGCCGCACCCCGGGCCAGCGGAAGCTGTCCAGGAAGCGCCCCAGCCCCGCCGCGCGCCAGTGGTTGGCGCCGAAGGTGACGGAGCCCGACCAGATGATGCCGACCTTCAAGCCTGGTCCGGCGACGGCCGCGCGCAGCCGCTCCACCCGCGCGGGCTCCGGGGCCAGCGGCGGCAGCGGCGGCACCTGCGGGGCGAAGATCAGCGGCAGCGAGCAGACGTGCAGGTGCCACTGGGCCGCCACCGCGGTGCCGGGCGCCACCACCTCGTCCACCAGCGGCGCCACCAGGGGGGCGAGCTCCGGCTTGCACTCCATCACCACGCGCCCGCCGCGGGCGCGCAGGGCGGGCAGGTAGCGCAGGATCCAGACGGTGTCGCCGAAGCCCTGCTCCGTCAGCAGCAGGATCGTCTCGCCGGGAAAGGGGCGGCCGTCCCAGCGCACGCCGGGGCGCGGGCGGTCGGCCACCATGCCCTGCGCGATGCGGCACTCGTAGTCGCGGAAGCCGCCCGCGAGGTCGCCATGGGCAAGCCGGGCGCGGGCCAGGTTCCACAGCGCCTGGGGGTGGCCGGCGGCCAGCGCGGCCTCGTAGGCCGCGATCGCCTCCGCCTGCCGCTCGGCCCGCGTAAGCGTGGTGGCGAGGTTGTACAGCGCCGTGGCGTCCCCGCCCTGGAGCGCCAGGGAGCGTTGCTGCGCGGCGATGGCCTGCGAATCGTGCCCCAGGGCGGTCAGCGCGTTGCCCAGGTTGCTCCAGGTGGCGCCGCGTCGGGGCGCGAGGGCCAGCGCGGTGCGGTAGCAGCGCGCCGCCTCCTCCCACCGCCCGGCGCGGGCCAGCGTCACGCCCAGCGCGTTGTGCG